>JBGPWJ010000108.1:0-8525 GCA_041492115.1 Gammaproteobacteria bacterium | reverse complement strand
CCTCGCTGCCTGACATCCCGCACACATCGGCCATCGGTTTAAAGGATGAACACACGGCCGGGCGTTCCGGCAGGCCGAACAATCGGCAGCGCCGGTCTTCGTCAAGTTGCACGCAGGTGACGCCCGCGGGCTTGCCGTGCGGCAGTCCCGGGATTGCCGATGTAATGGAAGGCGCGATGCAGCAGGCACCGCAGTTGGTTCGGCAATTCATTTCCGCATCGTCCGCATAAAAAAAGCGCCTGACCGAATCGCTTCAGTCAGGCGCCTGATGTTACCGCCGAGGATCAACCCGTGGTGCGGGCGTTGCGTGCGAAGCGGCCGCCGCTGCGTTCAGCGCGCGGGGGTGCATGACTGGAACGCGTGCCGCTGTTGTGCCGGACCGGCGGTTTGCCGCGACCCGGTTTACGTGGCTGCCCGGCACCGCTGAACTCGCGCGCGCTGGGCTCAAGACCCGGAATGACGCTGCGTTCCAGCTTGCGGCCGGTCAGTCGTTCGATGCCGGCGAGCTTGCCGCGGTCATCCGGACCGACCAGGGAGATGGCAACGCCGGTGTCGCCGCCGCGGCCGGTGCGGCCGATGCGGTGAATGTAATCTTCCGCGACCATGGGCAGATCGAAGTTGATGACGTGGCTGATGCCGCGGATGTCGAGGCCGCGCGCGGCGACATCGGTCGCCACCAGCAGACGCACGCCGCCGCGGCGCATGCGATCCACGGTGCGCTTGCGCGCGCCCTGGTTCATGTCGCCGTGCAGCGCGGCGCTGATGTGGCCCTGCTCGGCAAGCTTCTCAGCGAGCTGATCGGCGCCGCGCTTGGTGGCGGTGAAGATCACGGCCTGGGTCAGCTCGGTGCTGGCCAGATGATGCGCCAGCAGACGATGCTTGTGACCGAAACTGTCGGCGATGTGGACGTGCTGAGTAATCGAGGCATGGTTCTCGTGATTGGCGGCCATCTGTACGCGCTCGGGATTGCGCAGCAATTGCTTGGCGATGACCATCACCTTGCCTTCCAACGTCGCGGAGAACAACAGCGTCTGGCGATTGGCTGGCGTGGCGGCGGCGATGTCGCGCACGGCGTCGACAAAACCGAGATCGAGCATGCGGTCGGCCTCGTCCAGCACCAGGACTTCCAGGCGTGAGAAATCGATGCGACCCTGCGCCATATGATCCATGAGGCGACCCGGTGTGGCGACCAGCAGATCCAGCGGCTGACGCAGCATTTTGATCTGCGGCGGATAGGGCATGCCACCGACCACACTGCCGGCAGTGTAACGGCAGAACTTTCCGAGACTGCGGATGTTGTCGTTGATTTGGTTTGCGAGTTCGCGGGTCGGGGTCAGCACCAGCACGCGCGGACCGTGACCCTGCACCGTGGGCGGGCTCAGCAGACGCTGCATCGCGGGCAGCACGAAGGCCGCCGTTTTGCCGGTGCCGGTCTGCGCCGAGGCCATCAGATCGCGGCCTGCCAGCACCAACGGAATCGTGGCGCGTTGAATGTCAGTAGGTGATGTGAAACCGCTGGCCTCGATGGCCTGCAGGAGTTTGGAATCCAGATTCAGTTCTTTGAAAGACACAATAAATACCCCGTCCACCGCCAGCGGTGAAGCGTGAAAGAAAAACACGAATTGAACGTCAGCGGAATTACGCGGGGCAATCACAGCGCCTGGTTCAGCCATGGCGACTCATGTTGCGAGCCGCCGTACGTCGCCAACCGGGATGCCTGTGATAACTATCTACAGCGGGAGGTTAGAAACGTCTTCATCCCCCATCAGGAGGAGCCGGCACTATACCTGCTCTGGAACATTAGTGCCAGCTAATAATGCCAAAACCCTGCCATCACCAGCACAGGACGCGTGCCTGTACGGTGGTCACCGGCCCGATAGAGGGTTACCCGAACGCCTGTTTACTCACAGCCCCAAGAGCGGATCTGCCAAGAGAACCTGATAGGTGCGCACCTGATCCGGGTGGCCTGACAGCGTCCGACCGCGGGCCTCAGCCCGTGCTCCAGAAATCACTGCCCATGGCGAGGAACTCGTCGACCGGGATGTAATGCGAACCGTCGCAGGAGAAGGTCAGGCCGACAATGCCATTGAAGATGTTCAACGTGCCGGAACGCAGGTAGAGCATCTCGTCCATGAAGCGCAATTCCCGAAATTTCTCCAGTACCACACGGATATGTTCCGAGGGCACCCGCGCGTCCGACGGATAGTTCTTGCGCGGATACGCCAGACAGATGTCGGGATCGATCAGCGACTCGATATCCAGCAGCCGGTAGCGGTAGGGATCGTCATACTGCCAGATGACGGCGCGGCTGCTGGAAAAATGCAGGATCACATGAAACACACCGTGATCGCGCATCAACTCCTCCACCACACCGAGCACCGTGTCGAGTTGCTGATCCAGCAGACTCTCGGCGCGGGTCTGATGAAACACCGTGCCGCGTATCGACGGGTCGCCGCGCAGCTGCCGCCAATGGCGCGGCTCTTCGTAGAGCTCGCGGGTCAGCGGCAGGTCGCGCAAATCATAATCCGCACCGACGAAACCGAGCACGACGCCCTGCGCATCGCGCACGATCTGGATCGCCGTCAGCGACGGGCGTCGCGCCCGCATGCTGATATACGCGCCCGATAACAGGAAATCCTCACTGGGGACCACTTCGCACATATACGGACGCTGCGAACGGTCCCGCCCGTAGTCGGCTTCGATCAGGCCTTCGCGACCGACATTGGCGCTGATCTGTACGGCATCGGTGTTCAATGCATAGAGGAATTTGCAGTGCGCCAAACTGTTCAGCGCCTCACCCAGCACGGTCTCAAGCCTGGCGCGGTCGCCCCACACCTGACTGCAGCGCAGTGCCAACTGCCGCAACGGCTCACGCAACAGAACGCCAAGCTCGTCGCGCTGGCGGGCGATACTTTGCTGCAGAGTGGTGTTGTCTGTTTTCATCGCGATGTCAGTCAGGCGGATGATTATACGTGATGCCGGTGCGCATCAGGTTACAGAACTTCTACGCCAACCCTCCGCCTAAATCAGTCGGCCGAGCCGCAGCCGATTCACGCCCGCCGCACCAACCGCTCCACCTGAAAATCACGCGGGTCATTGGCAATAATATGGCGTAGACTGACACGCTCTCATGGCAAGGAACTCTGGCATGGGCAGGCCCCCTGTTACTGCATTCACCCCGGTGCAAATCGGCCCTTATCGTTTGACCAACCGTCTGGTGATGGCGCCCATGACCCGCAACCGCGCGGGTCCGGGCAATGTGCCGCAAGCCCTCAATGTCGAATACTACGCACAGCGCGCCGGCGCCGGGCTGATCATTACCGAAGGCTCGCAGGTTTCGCCCCAGGGCGTGGGTTATCCGGCCACGCCCGGCATCCACAACCGCGCGCAGATCCTCGGTTGGCGCCAGATCACCGATGCCGTACACGCGCGTCACGGACGCATCTTCCTGCAACTCTGGCATGTGGGTCGTATCTCGCACCCGTCGCTGCAAGTGGATGGCGCGCTGCCGGTGGCACCCTCCGCCATCAAACCCGCCGGTCAGGCCTTCACCTACCAGGGCTTGCAGGACTTCGTCACGCCGCGCGCATTAACACCGGGCGAGATCCCGAACATCGTCGAACAATTCCGCTGCGGCGCCGCCAATGCTCTCGAGGCCGGTTTCGACGGCGTCGAGATTCACGCCGCCAACGGCTACATCATCGATCAATTTCTGCGTGATGGCAGCAATCAGCGCGGCGATGCGTACGGCGGCTCACTGGAAAACCGCACGCGTCTGCTGCTGGAGATCGTCGCGGCGGTCTGCGACGTGTGGACGCGCAATTGCGTCGGCGTGCGCCTGTCACCGTTGAACCCCTTCAACGACATGCGCGATGCAAATCCCGAGGCGTTGTTCAGTCATGCCGTCGCGGCGCTGAATCAATTTGATCTGGCCTACCTGCACATCAACGAGCAGGGCCTGGAAACTCCGGGCGCCGCCGGACCGGTATTCGATCTGCGCACGCTGCGCCGACTCTTCAACGGCCCGTATATCTGCAACGCCGGGTATGACCTGGCGCGCGCCAATGCCGCATTGGCCGCCGGCGATACTGATCTGGTCGCCTTCGCCAGGCTGTTCCTCGCCAACCCCGATCTGCCGGTGCGCTTTGCCCGCAATGCCCCGCTCAATGCGCCGGATGAAGTTACCTTCTACGGCGGCACAGCCAAGGGCTACACGGATTATCCCGCCCTGCCGGCCTGAGATGATTGTTGTTCAGTGCTCGCCCTTGGTCCGCAGCAGACCGGCGAGACGATTGCCCTGCTTCTGCGGCCCGCCCTTGGGAAACAACTCGTGCAGGTAATGGTTACTGCCCTTCGCATCCCCCCAGAGCTTTTTGAAATGCTGGATCATGTCACGCACCTGAGCCTGCCGCGCGTGCTGTTCGTAACGGTCGCGCAGATAACGGATCACGGCCCAATGCTCGGCCGTCAGTTCCAGTCCATCGGCCTGTGCCAAGGCGCGAGTAAATGATTCCGACCAGTCGTCGAGATTAACAAGGTAGCCTTCACTGTCAGTGAGCACTTCACGGCCATTGACCATCAAGACACGTGTCTGCATGCTGGGGTAAGCCGTGCTGCCGCGGTTGTGTCCGCCCGGCGCGCCTTCTTCACCCACCGGCGAAGAATCCAGCAGCGACCGGAGTTCGATGCTGATTTCCCCCTCCAGATAACCTTGATGGCGGGCGACGCCATCCACCATGATCTTGCCCGACATGGGCGTGGCGTCTTTGAACATCGCCACGCCGCTGCGGTCGGTCATCGCCTGCAAGGGATGCTGCGGGTCGGCATCCGGTATGATTGTCACCGGCACGCGTTTGAAAGGTTCACCGGTGAATTTCATATTGACTTGCACTTTAATCATGAACGATCTCCTCGGGACGATGATGCAAAAGGGGAAGGCAACGATGCCTTCCACAGAATTTTCTACAGCACGACTTGTGTATAGCGTATATATCGGCACTGACAAGGTTTCTGCACTTGATTTGGATCAAGTGCCGCTGCGCGGCCTGCAGTACCTGCAGTAAAGGATGGAAATTCATCGCCACCGCGTTCGATCTCGCCACACAAGTCTATGCGCATAATAACAATAATTTCGTCGCACACCGAAAGCAGTAGCCGCGCCTACCCTCACTGGGAGATACCCGGCGCCGAAGAGATACTTCCGAATTAACACTCCGCGTAATTGGCAGTGCCCGGGCATTTGTTTCTGTTCTGGCAAATAAGTTCACAATCTTATTGTGGGCGCGGCATAGGAAGGTTACTACAAGATAATCAGCGTAGGCGTACGGCAGATCACTGACAGACCAACTAGACTCTTTTAGCAGGAAAGAATATTCAGGGACGCATAACCATGAAGCCGCCTCATTATGTCGTTACCAGATCCATGCCCTACGTCGCAGGGTCGTCAACCTGCACGCAACGAAAAAGTTCATACACCCGCCTAATGAAGATGCTGGGCTACAGCATCGTCCTCAGCGAGGACGTTCTTGACACAAGCTCCATGTACTCCTTCAAAGATACCGTCAGGTCTTCGATGCTGAGCCTGTTATCTATTGAGAAAACAGTTGCCTGCCGAAATATTCGCCGCCAGATTCCTTACTCCCTGCCTCCGGCACTGAGCGCGACGGCGACTTAAGTGGCCTACCGCACAGATCGCCGCAGTAAATAAGCGGACTGTGTCAACATAAGAAAAACCGTTGCCATTTTCCTGATCGAGACGGTTTTTTTATGCTCTTTTGTGCTTCCTACGGAGCCAAGATGAAGTCCGTCCAATCTCTCGTCGTGAAAGTGCCGACCAAAGCGCCGACCGGCATCACCGGTTTCGATGAAATCACCGGCGGCGGTTTGCCACGCGGCCGCACCACGCTGCTGGTGGGCGGTCCCGGCTCCGGAAAGACAATATTCGCACTGCAATTCCTGGTGCACGGTGTGCGGGATTGCAAAGAGCCGAGCATCTTTGTCGCGTTTGAGGAGAACTCGGCGCGCATCGTGGCCAATGCCGAAAGCTTCGGCTGGAATCTGGCGGAGTTGTGCCGACGAAAAAAGCTGTTTTTCATGGATGCCCAGCCGATGCCCGATCTGGTGCAGTCGGGGGATTTCGATCTCAGCGGGATGTTGGCGGCACTGGAGATCCAGATCAAGGCAATGGGGGCACGGCGCATCGTGTTCGATGCCCTGGATATCGTATTAGCGCTGTTGCCTGACCCGGCGGCGAAAAGGCGCGAGATCTACCGCTTGCATGAGTGGTTATTGGCGTGCGGACTGACTGGCCTCATCACCTTGCGGGCTAGCGGCGATGAGACGAGCGCTATCAGCCAGCAACCATTCGGCTTCATGCAGTTCATGGTGGACTGCACCGTGATCCTCAACCACAGCGTGGTGCTGGGCGTATCGCAGCGCAATCTGCGCGTGCAGAAGTATCGCGGTTCCAGCTTCGACGAGGATGAATCGCCGTTCGTGATCGGCGATAGTGGATTTGACGTCGCCGTCGCGCACACGCGGGGCCGCGTGGACGCCAAGGTGACCAACGAGCGCGTTTCCAGCGGCGTGGAGCGGCTCGATACCATGCTGAGCGGCGGCTACTACCGCGGCGCCAGCGTGCTGATCACCGGCTTCCCCGGCACGGCTAAGACGACCTTGAGCGGTGCGTTCGCAGAGGCGGCCTGTCGGCGCGGCGAGCGCACCCTGTTCGTCAGTTTTGATTCGGACGGTACCGAGGTGATCCGCAACCTGGCCTCGGTAGGAATCCGGCTGGATCGTTATGTGAAAAACGGCTGCCTGCGCATGATCTCAGCCCGCGCCATCACCGGCAGTGCGGAGACCTTCCTGGCGCGCATCAAGACACTCGCGAAGCAGCATAGGGCCCGTTGCCTGGTGATCGATCCGGTATCCGCATTGTCCAAATCCGGCAATGAGCTGACCGCGCGCAGCGTGGCGGAACGGTTGATCGACTGGTCGAAGGCCGACGGCACCACCCTGGTCTGCACCAGCCTGCTCGACGAGATGTCCGGCCAGTCGGAAGGCGGCTCGTCGTTGCAGATCTCGAAGATCGCGGACACCTGGATCCACCTCAACTACCTGTTGCAGGCCGGGGAGCGCAACCGGGGCATGTCCATCATCAAGTCCCGCGGCACGGCGCATTCGAACCAGGTACGCGAACTGATCCTCAGTAATGCGGGGGTGACTCTGACCGACACCTACACTGCGGGCGGCGAGGTGTTGATGGGCGCGCTGCGCTGGGAAAAGGAACGCGCCGACCGTGTCGCGAATGAGGTCAACGAAGTCGCCGGCAGGCTCAAGCGCGTCAGGCTTGATGCCGAGGAGGCCGAGCTCGAGGTGCGAGTGAAGTCGCTACAGACGGAGCTCTTGGCAAAGCAGGTCGAGAAGGAGTTGTTGGTCCGCACCACGGAGAGTCGCAAGGGGGAGTTGTCGAGAGGCCGCACCCAGATGGAAGAGTTACGCGGGGCCGATGCGGCGAAGCCGGGGCGGAAGTGAACCCGCCATGAGCCGACACGTCATGTTCAAGTTCCGGCTTTACGTCGCAGGCGACGCGCTGAACTCCGCGCAAGCGCTTGCCAACCTTACCGCGCTTTGCCGGGCACACCTGCCGGATCGGCACGAGATCGAAGTCGTGGATGTGTTTAAGGAACCGAAGCGCGCGCTGGCAGAAAGCATCTTCATGACACCGACTCTCATCAAGCTCGCGCCGTCCCCCGCCCGAAGAATTGTCGGCACGCTCAGCCAGACACAGACCGTGTTGCAGGCTTTGGGCCTGGAAAGGAGCGTCGCATGACTCCGGGGAAACCATCACTTACTCTGGATTCGAATCAGGAAGTTGCCGCGTTAATCGAGGCACTGCATCTGGCCGCGCAACGCCTCGAGGATCTGACGGCGGGCGAAGTGGATACAGTGGCGGACCGTGACGGCCGGACGTATTTGTTACGCCACGCCCAGGAGTACATGCGTCGCAACGAGGCCGCCAAACAGGCCGCCATCCTCAACGCGTTGCCGGCGAATATCGCATTGCTCGATACCCAAGGGATGATCATCTCCGTGAACGAGGCGTGGCGGCGCTTTGGCCGCGCGCATGCGATCCAAGGCCCGGGATATGTGATTGGCGTCAATTACCTCGAGGTTTGCGACAGCGCACGCGGAGGTGACGCATCCGGGGTTCAGCAAGCCGCCAAGGGCATTCGTTCGGTGTTGGATGGTGAGGTAAAGAACTTTTCAATGGAATATCCCTGTCATTCGCCAACAGAACAGCGGTGGTTCCTGATGACGGTGACCCCTCTGGCTGATGACCACCTGAATGGCGTCGTTGTCATGCACCTGAACATCACCGAGCGCAGGCGTACCGAGGAAGCGCTGCACGAGTCAGCGCAAAAACTGCGCGCGATCTTCGAGGGCGCGCTCGATGGCATCCTGGTTGAAGACGTGGCATCCGGGAAATTCCTGACCGGAAATCCGGCAATCTGCAGCATGCTCGG
>JBGPWJ010000169.1:0-5965 GCA_041492115.1 Gammaproteobacteria bacterium | reverse complement strand
TTCTTAGGTCCGGAGCTGCGCGTACGTAACCAAAAAATAAATGGTAATGAAACAGAGCAGCGCAATCATCAATCCCGCCAGGCCGGATGCGATTATCAGCACCGCCAGGACCGGCCGCAGCGGCGACGGCAAAATTCTCAGCAGTGAATTGCAGCTCATCCGTCTGCGCGCCGGCGAGTCCGGTCCGCAGGCCATCTGATCAGCCCGGAGGAAAATCAATGAAGCGCGCCACCAATGCCCTGTTCCGACTGCTAGTTCTGATGCTCGCCGGTTTGCCGCTCTCGGCAATGGCACAGGAACAGCAGACTCTGAACATGGCCAATACCGCCTGGATGCTGACCTCGACGGCCCTGGTGCTGTTCATGACCATTCCGGGATTGGCGCTGTTCTATGCGGGCCTGGTGCGCACCAAGAACGTGTTATCGGTACTGATGCAATGTTTCGCGATCACCTGTCTGGTGTCGGTGTTGTGGTTGGTGTATGCCTACAGCCTGTCGTTCGGCACCGGCCCGTTCAACACCTGGATCGGCGGTCTGGGGCAGGCTTTCCTCGCCGGAATCGGCGTCAACACGCTCAAGGGCGATATCCCCGAAACCGTGTTCACCATGTATCAGATGACCTTCGCCATCATCACGCCGGCACTGATCGTCGGCGCCTTCGCCGAGCGCATGAAATTCTCCGCCATGCTCTGGTTCAGCGCCTTGTGGTTAAGCTTGGTCTATGCCCCGGTGTGTCATTGGGTGTGGGGCGGCGGCTGGCTCGGCCAAATGGGACTGAAGGATTTCGCCGGTGGCACGGTGGTGCATGTCAATGCCGGCGTGGCAGCGTTGGTGGCGGCGTTGGTGCTGGGCAAACGCCGCGGTTTCCCCGAAACCGCCATGACGCCGCACAACATGACCATCACCGTCACCGGTGCGGCGATGCTCTGGGTCGGTTGGTTCGGTTTCAATGCCGGCAGCGCATTGGCTGCCAATGGCAGCGCCGGCATGGCGATGCTGGTCACGCACATCGCCGCGGCCGCCGGTGCATTGACCTGGATGACCATCGAATGGCTGCGCTTCGGCAAACCCAGTGCGCTCGGTATCGTCACCGGTATGGTCGCGGGGCTTGGCACCATCACGCCGGCCTCGGGCTTCGTCGGCCCATTGGGTGGTCTGGCGATCGGCGTGATCGCCGGCATCGTGTGCTTCTGGTCCACGCAGCTGATCAAACGCAAATTCCACATCGACGATTCACTGGACGTGTTTCCCGTGCACGGGGTCGGCGGCATCATCGGCACCTTGCTCACCGGCGTGTTCGCCGCCAGCAGTCTCGGCGGATTGGGTCTGGGTGAGGTGAGCATGGCCGCGCAGGTGCGCATTCAGGCCATCGGTGTGTTGGCGACCTTGGTGTGGAGCGGTGTGCTCAGTTATGTGTTGCTCAAGCTGATCGATGCGGTGATCGGCCTGCGCGTCAGCGACGAGCAGGAGACTCAGGGGTTGGATATTACGCAGCACGAGGAGCGTGGTTATAACCTGTAATTACTGTACTGCGGATCGGGCGGGTCTAAGACCCGCCCCTACGGAGCGGCGGTGGTGTCGATCAACAGCGCCGGATCGATGAAGGCCTGATTCAGACTTACGCCCCAATGCAGATGCGGCCCGGTGACCCGGCCGGTCATGCCCACCGCGCCGATGCGCGCGCCACGCGTCAGCACCGTGCCGGGCGTCACATCAATGCGCTGCAAGTGGCAATACATCGTTATCAGTCCCTGACCATGATCAATGAACACCGTGTTGCCGTTGAAGAAGTAATTCCCCGTCTCGATCACCACGCCGTCCGCCGGCGCAGTCACAGGCGTGCCGCTGGCGGCGGCGATGTCCATGCCGCTGTGCGGCTTGCGCGACTGACCGTTGAAGAAACGGCGCGCGCCGAAGCTGTCGCTGCGTTCGCCCGCCACCGGCTGGGCCAGTAACGGGTTGACGGCGGCACTGTCGCGCCAGTGGGCGAGGGCGGCTTGGATGCGACGCGTGTCTGCGTTGATGCGTTTCAGATCGTCGGGCGTGGGTTCGACCATGCGCTGGTTGTCGAGCGTGAGGTGCTGCTCACGGTAATGCGCGGCTTGTACAGTGAAGTTCAGTCGTGCGCGCTGGTTGCGCGCATTGCTGTACTTCAGCGTCTGCACGCCCGGCGCGCTGGTCAGCGGTATGCCCACCACCGCCAACCAACCGGTGTCCTTGCGCAACACCATCACGCGATGCCCGAGGAATTCGGCGCGCGGCGCAGCGCTTTGCGCGGGCAGGTTCAGCAGCGCAATGCCACCGGGGATGGGGTGATCCTGCGGCAAGGACGCTGCTTGCATAAGCCCGGCACACAAGCAGGCACAGAGCGCGACGAGTGTCCGGCTAATCGGGTTTGACATCATCGACCCGGCATAGCAATTGCCCTTCCGCCAGGCGTGCCACGACGTGTTCACCCGTTTGCACATCAACCGCGCGACGCAACACGCTACCGTCGCTGCGCGTCACCAGCGCATAACCGCGCCCCAGTGTCGCCAGCGGACTGATGGCGTCGAGCGCGCGCGCCAGGCTGGTCAGTTGCCCGCGGCGTTGCGAAAGCTGCAGGCGCAAGGTCGCGTGCAAGCGTTGCGTGAGCTGCGCGATGTGAGCGTGCAACTGCGCCAGTCGCTGGGCCGGGGCATGACGCTGCAGTCGCACCAGTCCCTGCGCCAGACGAGCGGTGTTATGCCGCAGATGCGCCAGCACGGCGAACTTCAGCCGCTGTTCCAATTCGTCCAGACGTTGCGCCTGCTGGCGCAGACGACGACGCGGTTCCTGCTGTTGCAGGCGCTGCTCCAGCCAGTTGAGCCGCTGTTGGTGACGGTCCAGTTGTGCGCGTAATTGCTGCGCCAAGCGTTGTTCAAAACCGCGCAATTGCTGCAGCCAGTCGGCCTGATCGGGGCTGACCAGTTCCGCCGCGGCGGAGGGTGTGGCGGCGCGCCGATCGGCGACAAAATCGGCAATGGTGAAATCGATCTCATGACCGATGCCGCTGACCACCGGCAGCGCGCAGTCATGAATGGCGCGCGCCACAACCTCTTCGTTGAAGGCCCACAGATCTTCCAATGAGCCACCGCCGCGGCTGACGATCAGCACATCACAGTCCTGCCGCCGGGAGGCGCTGCGTATCGCCGCAGCGATTTTCTCGCCCGCACCTTGGCCCTGCACAGGCACAGGGTAGACCAGCACCGGGATGGCGGGGAAGCGCCGTTTGAGCACGCTCAGGATGTCACGCAGCGCCGCGCCGGTGGGGGAGGTGACCACGCCGATGCAGCGCGGCAGTGTCGGCAGCGGCTTTTTGTGCGCGACATCGAACAGGCCTTCGCTCGCGAGCTTGTGTTTGAGCTGGTCGAAGGCGCGGCGCAGCGCACCATCGCCGGCCTCTTCCAGATGTTCGATGATGAGCTGGAATTCGCCGCGGCCCTCGTAGAGCGAAACGCGCGCCCGCGCCAGTACCTGCATGCCATTGTCCGGTTTGAAGGCCAGCAGCTGATTGCGCATCTTGAACATGGCGCAGCGCACCTGCGCCTGCTCGTCCTTGAGAGAGAAATACAGATGGCCGGAGCTGGGCCGGGCCAGATTGGACAACTCGCCCTCCACCCAGATCAGCGGGAAGTGGCCTTCCAGAATGGCGCGCGCCTCACGATTCAGGCGCGAGATGCTGAAAATCTCGCGCTGGGTCGGGGTTTCCGGGAGATCGGGCAGGGTTTCGCGCATGCGGCGATGATAAACCAGCCACGCCGTGCTGTAACGTGCGCGCGTGTTTCGCGATTTACCTGGACCCGGCCTGCCCCTATAATGGACCGCTTCTCCGCAGGCCGGATTTGAATCATGCGCATTGTCCAGGAAGCCCTCACCTTCGATGACGTTTTGCTGCTGCCCGCCCATTCGCGCGTGCTGCCCAAAGAAGTGAGTCTGACCACCCGCCTGACCCGCGGCATTATCCTCAACACCCCGCTGGTGTCCGCCGCCATGGACACGGTCACCGAGGCGCGCCTCGCCATCACGCTGGCACAGGAAGGCGGCATCGGCATCGTCCATAAGAACATGACCTTCGAACAACAGGCGCGTCAGGTGCTCAAGGTCAAGAAATTCGAGAGCGGCGTGATCAAGGAACCGATCACTGTCACGCCGCAGACCAGCATCCGCGACGTCTTCAAGATCACCAAAGCCAATAACATCTCCGGCGTGCCGGTGGTGGACGGCGAGGATTTGGTCGGCATCGTCACCAGCCGCGATCTGCGTTTCGAAACCCGCCTCGATAATCCGGTCTCCAGCATCATGACGCCGAAGGATCGTCTCGTCACGGTGCGCGAAGGTGCGGAGCGCGATGAAGTGGTCGCTCTGCTGCACAAGCATCGCATCGAGAAGGTGCTGGTGGTGAACGGCCAGTTCCAGTTGCGCGGCATGATCACCGTCAAGGACATTCAGAAGTCCAAGGACAACCCGAACGCCTGCAAAGACGAGTACGGCCGTCTGCGCGTCGGCGCGGCCGTCGGTACCGGCGCGGGCACCGATGAGCGCGTCGCCGCGCTGGTCGCCGCCGGTGTCGACGTGATCGTGGTCGATACCGCGCACGGCCATTCGCAAGGTGTGCTCGACCGTGTGCGCTGGGTGAAGCAGCATTTCCCGGAAGTGCAGGTGATCGGCGGCAACATCGCCACGGCAGCGGCCGCACTGGCGCTGGTCGAGGCGGGTGCGGATGGCGTGAAGGTCGGCATCGGACCTGGCTCGATCTGCACCACGCGCATCGTCGCCGGGGTTGGTGTGCCGCAAATCAGCGCCGTTGCCAATGTTGCCGAGGCGCTGGCCGGTACTGGCGTGCCGCTGATCGCCGATGGCGGCATCCGCTATTCAGGCGATCTGGCCAAGGCTATCGCCGCGGGCGCCTGGAGCGTGATGATGGGCGGCTTGTTCGCCGGCACCGAAGAAGCGCCGGGTGAGGTCGAGCTGTATCAGGGTCGCTCTTATAAATCCTATCGTGGCATGGGTTCGCTTGGCGCAATGTCGGGTAAGCAAGGCTCCAGCGACCGCTATTTCCAGGAAACCACCAACGACGTCGACAAGCTGGTGCCGGAAGGCATCGAAGGCCGCGTGCCGTACAAAGGTAGCGTGCTGGCCATCGTGCATCAGCTCATGGGTGGATTGCGCGCCAGCATGGGTTATGTCGGCTGCGCCAACATCGAAGAGATGCGCACCAAGCCCGAGTTCGTGCGCATCACCACGGCCGGTGTGCGCGAGAGTCATGTGCATGATGTGTCGATCACGAAGGAAGCGCCCAACTATCGGGTGGATTGAACGCAGATAAAAGGGCAAAGATAAAAGATAAAAGTAACCGCTGCTTACTTTTATCTTTTCTCTTTCATCTTTACTCTGACTCTCATGACCAATATCCATTCCGACCGCATTCTTATCCTCGATTTCGGTGCCCAGTACACGCAGTTGATCGCGCGCCGTGTGCGCGAGGCCGGTGTTTATTGCGAGATCCATCCTTGGGACATGAACGAACCGGCATTACGCGTGTTCAAGCCCAAGGGCATCATCTTCTCCGGCGGTCCTGAATCGGTCACCGAACAGGAAACGCCGCGCGCACCGCAGGCGGCCTTCGATCTGGGCGTGCCGCTGCTCGGCATCTGTTACGGCATGCAGACCATGGCCGCGCAGCTCGGTGGCACTGTCGAGACTTCCACGCACCGCGAGTTCGGCTATGCGCAGGTGCGCGCCCGCGGCCACTCGCAGCTGCTGGCCGATATCGAGGATCACACCAGCCCGGAAGGTTTTGGACTGCTGGATGTGTGGATGAGCCACGGCGATCGCGTCACGCGGCTGCCGGAGGGCTTCAAGGTCATCGCCAGCACCGACAACGCGCCGTTGGCCGGTATGGCGGACGAGACGCGCCACTATTACGGTGTGCAGTTCCATCCCGA
>JBGPWJ010000195.1:0-5092 GCA_041492115.1 Gammaproteobacteria bacterium | reverse complement strand
CAACCTGCTGCTCGGGTGTGCTGTGATTGCGGCGGGGCTGTTGTATCACGATGCGGCTTTTGATTCACGCCTGCTTGGCTCGATTGGCTTTATGACCTACAAGCCGCTTACCGAAGATTATGTGCCGCTGGCGCCGTGGTTCGGCGTGGTGCTGATCGGCATGTTCCTCGGCAGGTCGGTGTTCGCGCGCGAACCGGCGCCGGCCTGGGTACGCTGGTACAGCACGCATCCGCTGGCGCGGCTGTTGGCCTTTGGCGGACGGCACAGTCTGCTGATCTATATGTTGCATCAGCCGGTGATGCTGGGGGTGTTGTATCTGATTGTTGGTCAGGCGTGATGCGAGGAGATTGGCGGATTACGCTGCGCTAATCCGCCCTACATTGAGATAGTGCGCGAGGTACGCACACGCTGGCGGTGATTATTTTGGGCGGAAGGTTACGACGACCTCGGGGTGTGTATCGATGCGCGGGCCACCTATAAGATCGATGCAGGTCGGCACGGCGGGGAACACGGCGTCCAGACATTCGCCAATCGCGGCGGGCTTGCCGGGCAGGTTGATGATCAGCGTGCCGCCGCGGATACCGGCCAACTGCCGCGATAGGATCGCGGTCGGTACCTTGCGCAATGACACGGCACGCATCTGTTCGCCGAAGCCATCCAACACTTTGTCGCACACGGCCAGCGTGGCCTCTGGTGTGACATCGCGCAGCGCGGGACCGGTGCCGCCGGTGGTCACGACCAGGCAACACCCTTCCGTGTCGCAAAGTTCGCGCAGCGTCCGCTCGATCAAGGCCTGCTCGTCGGGAATTACGCGCGCCACTGCTTCCCAGGGCGTGGCCAGCGCGCGCGTCAGCCAGGCGTGAATCGCCGGGCCGCCTTTGTCTTCATACTCGCCGCGGCTGGCGCGGTCCGAAACTGTCACTATCCCGATACGGGTGTTGGATGCACTCATGTCGCCGCCCCGTCTTGAATCGTCATAGGATTCATTATAAGACGACATCATGATTCATACGATGGAAGCGTTGCAGATAAGCGAAGAGCACTTCAGAAGCGCCTTTGAACACAGAGTCTGACTTTGTACCCTACGCACCTACAGACCATAGGCCTGCATACGCACCGGCAGGCGCTTCGCACCCCAGTCGCCGGGACGCGTTTCGAAGACGCCCGGACAGGCGCTGCCGCAACTCTGACAGTGTCCTTCCGGACCCAGATGCCATTCCGTAATCACATACCAGTCGCGACCGATGAGTTTCGTGCCGCACTGGTGGCAATAAGTGCTGCCGCCGCGTTCATCGTGCACATTGCCGGTGTAGGCGTAGCGCACGCCGTTCTTCACGGCGATGGCGCGCGCCCGGCTCAGCGTGACGGCCGGCGTGGCCGGCGTATCGCGCATCTTCCAATCGGGGTGAAACGCGGTGAAGTGCATGGGCACGTCCGGCCCGAGCTTCTCCACGACCCATTGCGTCATCGCCTCCAACTCGGCGTCTGAATCGTTCTCGCCAGGGATCAGCAGCGTAGTGAGCTCGAACCACACCCGGGTTTCATGCTTGAGGTAGAGCAGCGTCTCCAGCACCGGTTGCAGATGACCGCCGCAGATCTTCCAGTAGAAATCTTCGCTGAAGGCCTTCAGGTCGACGTTGGCCGCATCCATGTACTGATAAAACTCGCGGCGCGGTTCGGCGCACATATAACCGGCCGTCACCGCCACCGATTTAATGCCGCGCTCGCGGCAGGCCAGCGCGGTGTCGATGGCGTATTCCAGAAAAATCACCGGGTCGTTGTAGGTGTAGGCGATGCTACGGCAACCGAGTTCCTGCGCCACGCGCGCCAACTTGTCGGGCATGGCGCTGTCGGCCAGCGTGTCCATCTCGCGCGATTTGCTCATGTCCCAGTTCTGGCAGAACTTGCAGGCCAGGTTGCAGCCGGCCGTGCCGAAGGACAGCACCGGCGTGCCGGGCAGAAAATGATTCAGCGGCTTCTTTTCGATGGGATCGACGCAGTAACCGCTGGAGCGGCCGTAGCTGGTCAGGACGATCTTACCGCCCTGATTGGCGCGCACGAAACACAGACCCTGCTGGCCGTCGTGCAGCTTGCAAAACCGCGGGCAGGTATCGCATTGCACACGCCCGTCATCCAGCGCGTGCCAGTAGTGGGTGGGGAAAGCGGCGGGCGGTGCTGTGTATGTTTGATTCATGTGGATAACACGGTGTTACGCTAGCTCATTGAAATCCTGCGGATGCCATCTTTGCTGGATTCAGAATCAATCTTACCTTCTTCTAAGTATAGGCCCAGCTTGCCCACCGGGCACTGTCACGAACAAGCGCACGGGTCTATAGTTATGTATCAGTTGATTCTTCATTGCACCGCACAGTTCTGGCGTGGCGCGCGTTGCAAGCCGCCCCACGACTGTAATCAGCGCTTCTCCAGGCCAAGGATGCACAGATGTTCGACATGCACCAACCCAGTATCAGACCGCCGGCCGTGGCCGGCATGTTCTACCCGGACGATCCGGACGTGTTGCGCGACCAGGTCAGCGCCTTGCTACGCGCCGCGCCGGCGGCCGGCGCGCCACCCAAGGCGGTGATCGTGCCGCACGCCGGTTATATTTATTCCGGACCGATCGCGGCGTCGGCCTATGCGCGCATCGCCAAGGGACGCGCCGGCATCCACCGCGTGGTGCTGCTCGGACCGGCGCATCGCGTCGCCTTCAACGGCATCGCCGCCAGCAGCGCGACGGCCTTCACCACGCCGCTCGGCAGCGTGCCCGTCGATCAGAAGGCCTTGCGGCTTATCGATGATCTGCCGGAGGTGCGGGTGTTCGATCCGGCGCACGCGGCGGAACACAGCCTGGAAGTGCAACTGCCGTTTCTGCAGCTCGCGCTGGATGATTTCACGCTCGTGCCGCTGGTGGTCGGAGATGCCACACCGGAGCAGGTGGATGCGGTGCTGGAGCGCTTGTGGGGTGGCCCGGAGACACTGATTGTGATCAGCTCGGACCTGAGCCACTACCATGATTACGACAGCGCCCGGCATCTCGACCAAGCCACCTCGCGGGCCATCGAGGCGCTGCGCGACCAGGACATCGGCTACGAAGATGCCTGCGGCCGCATCCCCGTCAATGGCCTGTTGCAGAGCGCACGCCATCACGGCCTGCGCGCGCGCACCGTGGACCTGCGCAACTCGGGCGACACCGCCGGCAGTCGTGATCGCGTGGTCGGCTACGGCGCCTATGTCTTCGAACCGGTCTGAACAGATCGCCACCCTGAGTGATGCGGAGCGCACTCTGCTGTTGCAGTTGGCGCGCGCATCCATCGCCCACGGCCTGACGCACGGCCGGCCCGTCGCGGTATCACTGCACGATTACCCGGAACGCCTGCGCGCGCAGGGCGCCGGCTTTGTCACGCTGCATCGGCATGACCAGTTGCGCGGCTGCATCGGCAGCCTGGAGGCACAGCGTCCGCTGGTCGAAGACATCGCCTCTAACGCCCATGCCGCCGCATTTCGCGACCCGCGCTTCTCACCCTTAACACCTGCCGAACTGGATGACCTGACGATTCACATCGCCATCCTGCAACCCGCTCAAGCGCTGACATTCCATTCGGAAGCGGAACTGCTGGCGCAATTACGCCCGGGCATCGATGGCCTGATTCTG
Organism: Gammaproteobacteria bacterium; assembly: GCA_041492115.1. Taxonomy (GTDB): domain Bacteria; phylum Pseudomonadota; class Gammaproteobacteria; order JBBQDK01; family JBBQDK01; genus JBBQDK01. The sequence goes on along the minus strand of JBGPWJ010000195.1, from coordinate 1,440 downwards.
CAGGACGGCGCGCACCGCGCCACCTTTCTGCCCGCTGTGTGGGAAGGCCTGCCGGAACCGCGCGAGTTTCTGAATCAACTCAAGCGCAAGGCGGGACTGCGCCTGGATTACTGGTCGGACAGCATGCAGGCGTGGCGTTACACGACGGAATCCTTTCCTTGAGTGTTTCTTTTTGAGAAAAAATAGTAGCGAACTTTCCCATCATTTCCCGGTCGTCTCTGACGACGGTTTCGATCCAGAAACGGCTTGTATGCGTTCCACCCCATCGGCTATTCTTAGCGCACGTCAGCGTTGCCCCCTCAATCTTGTACCCGCACAGAGAAAACAACCTCCCATGAATATCATTTTCCGTGCTGTCGCCGCCCTGCTCCCCCTGCTGCTGGCGGCCTGTCTTAGCCAGACCTCGGCGCCTTCCGCCGCACCCACCATTCTTTCAGTGACACCCGGTGAAAACCGGGTCACGTTAACCTGGAACGACAGCGTGCCCGGCCTGACTTACTGGGTTTATATCAACACGGGCAGCAACGTCGGCAAGAACACGAATGAGTTCACCAGGATCGACTACAATGCCACCTCGCCGCATGTCGTCCTCGGACTGACCAACGCAACGCAATATGCGTTCCTGGTCACTGCCAGCCAGGATAACAGCAAAACCGGACCGGCCTCGGCTGTCGTGACCGAGACACCCCGGTTGCTCACCCCCTTGGTCGACTGGACCGTCGGCGATCCACTCACAGGCGATAACCTGAATGGAATTGCCTATGGGCCGCTCTCCGGCATTAATTACTTTGTAACGGTCGGCAACAACGCCGCCATCTTCAGTGGCGTCCACACCTATACCAGCCCGGGTGGCGTCACCACCGTCCCGAGCACCACTCCCCGTACCGACGGATGGAGCCCAGCGACAACACTCCCAAACCCAAACGGGAACGGGTATAGCGCAGACCTTACCGCCGTACTCAACGATGGCTCACGCTTTGTTGCCTTGGGCACCGATGGCTCAATCATCACCAGCACCGATACCTTAACCTGGACAGCGGGTACTTCTATCGGCACAAGCATAACGGGAATGCATGCACTCGCTCATGGCGCAGCGGGCTACATCGCCGTCGGCGATGGCGGTGCCATCTATAGAAACACCACCGCCGGCGTCACGGGCGCCTGGACCACGGAAACGTCGGGTACTATTCAAAACCTGTACGTTGTGTCATATGTAAACGGGATTCTTGTCGCGGTAGGTGCCAGCGGCACTGTGCTGAAAAGTACGGACGGTATTACCTGGACAGCAGAGACCATTAGCCCAAGCACCACCAGCGACCTCCATCAGGTTGCTTTTGGCGCAAGCACCTACGTTGCGGTCGGCGATGCCGGAACAATTGTTTCCAGCACCGATGCCGCGACCTGGACGTTGGAAAGCAATCCCACCATCCTCAACACAGT
>JBGPWJ010000269.1:0-3445 GCA_041492115.1 Gammaproteobacteria bacterium | reverse complement strand
GTCTCGCCGCCAAGGTTATCCGCCATGCCAGTTCCGCACTGTACGGTTACAAAGGCAAACTGACCTCCATCAAAGACGCGATCGCGCGCGTACTCGGTTTTGACATGGTGATGAATCTGTCGATGGCGATTACCATCGGCAATTCCTTCCGCCTGCCGCTCGACGGACCGCTCGGACTGAATGCCTATTGGCAGCATTCCGTGTATTGCGCCGCGATCTGCGAACGCCTGGCGCGCGCGGTACCGCGCGAACTGCGGCCACGCCTGGGCACCGCCTATCTGGCCGGCCTGTTGCACAACATTGGCCGGCTGTTGCTCGGCCATGCCTTCCAGGCCGAACATTTCCTGCTCAACCGGTTTGTCCTCGCCAATCCCGAGATTCCCGTCAACGACATCGAACGCTTCGTGCTCGGCGTCGGCCACGAACAGATCGGCGGCTGGCTGATGGAAGCCTGGTGCATGCCCGCGGAACTCACCGCCGCGGTCCGCTGGCATCACGACGCGGATTACTGGGATCAGCATGCCATCTATCCGCAGCTGGTGCTGCTCGCCAACCGCCTGCTCAAGCGTCACGGCATCGGCGATGCCGAGACTGTGCAATTGCCTGTGGCCATCCTGGAGATGCTCGAACTAAGCGAAGAGCAAGTCGTTGCGGCGTGCGCGCATGTCATGAAGAGCAGCGAAAACCTGGACAGCGTTGCGTTGCAACTTGTGGCGTAGATCACCGAGATTCGCGGCGGGCCGCCAAGGAAAGACCAACCCATTAAGGGTTGGCTCTCATTGAATCAAACCATTATGGAAGGTCTGATTTCATCGTTTAACGTCGTTCCCGCGAAGGCGGGAACGACGAGTTAAATGACCCCCGGCAAAGCCGGGGGCTTATCATGTGAGCGCCTCAAAGGCGCCGATAAAACCATTGGCCGCCCAAGGCGGCATCAACCATTCGTTCTCGAACAAGCATTGTCATTCCGGCAGCAGCGAAGCGAAGAGCTAGAATCCATCTGTTCTGATTCTGGATTCCCACCTACGCGGGAATGCTCCCGTTTCTTTTCCTACATCGATCGACCGCCGTAAAAGTCAAACTTACAGGAGTCCCCCGGCAGAGCCGGGGGTTTACCTCAATAAATTATCTGGACTCCGATCGCGGACTGCGCCTGCAAATCGTCCCGCGTATGTACGCCACCGAACGGAATATCTAGCAGCGGTGGGCAATACTTAAAATTGTGATGCTCCGCGCGAAAGCGATTGTGCAGAACGACAGCGTGTGCACCGACAAGAGGTGCCAACCACTTAATGATTTACACTTCCTAGGAGAAACCTAATGAAATATTCAATACCATCCACGTTGCTGGCTTTGGCACTCGGACTGAGCGCTTGTGCTGGCCCTGCCGGACCTCAAGGAGCGACCGGCAATACCGGAAATACCGGCAACACCGGCTACACAGGTGATACCGGCGCTACTGGCAGCACTGGAGCCACTGGTAGCACCGGAAGTACGGGAACCACAGGTGACACAGGAGCTACTGGCAGCACTGGCGCTACTGGCGACACTGGCGCTACCGGAAGCAAAGGAACGACTGGTCGTACAGGTGCAAAAGGCAGCACCGGCACTGGTAGCGATACTACAGTTATTGTTCAACCTTCCAATTAATCCAAGCTTGCTAAGCAAACGGTCGGCCATAGGACCCAGGCGTTCATGGCTGACCGCTTCCTTCTTCTGTACTCATTGTTTATCAATTAATTCCCTGATTCCGTGGGCTTCTGAGCAAAGAGGGAAGCTCATCCGTTAAAGAAAAATGGATGATTGAGCATGATAAAGTCCTGCGTTTTGGCGTCCTTCTCTTCGGGAAGCATCTTCTCGCCTTCTACGCCGGTCAGCTTGATCGCCATGCCTCTCGCGTCCTTGGTTTTGTCGGGATTGATTTCCGAGTCGCCATTCGAGAAACGGATCCATGCCTTGTACCGCTTGCGTGGAACAAACACTCCCTGGCTCAGCTCATTGAGCAATCCTGCGTCGACGTCAAATGTGGCCCGAACGCATCCATGTGTCTTGGCGTGGGCATCCCTCATCGCCGGTCGCCGGCACACTCAAAATACCGGCAGTTGATGTAGCCTGCGATGGTGTCTGCGATGGTGTCTGCGATGGGTTGATCGGTTCCAGCTTCACCCGGCTCCGCACGCTCCCCGATTTCTTCATCGAGGCCGAGGCCGTTATCAGAAGTCGGTGCTTTTGCGCTAGAGTGCGATTGTTCCGCGGGGCTTTGACAACCCAATAGGAAACACATGCCTAAGACAATACCAGTGAGTCGTCGACCCATAGTGCATACTCGGCCGTCCGATTATTGAGCGTGCGTGAAGGAAATCATATGGTGCCAGCGCGTATCAAAGCCAATCAATGAGGCACCCCTTAGCGGCTTCATGCAGCATTTGCAACAGCAGCTGCACATTGGCTTCCTGATCGTCTACGATCAGGATACCGGCGTTAAGCATATCGGCAGTGCTTGCCATAAAATCCGCTTTCTTTCAATCGAACTCAGTCTCAGTCCTATGAGGACAGGTTACGCCAGCGGCAGCATCGCCGACAGGTCGGTGCGCACTGCGATACGATAGTCGTTCTTGCCTGTGTGCTTAGCCTCGTACAAGGCCAGATCCGCACTCTTCATCAGCGTCTCCACCTCCTCGCCATGCGTGGGATAAATACCGACACCGACGCTGACGGTCATGCTCACGCCGCAGTCTTGAATGCTATAGGGTTGTGACACGGCCTGTATCACTTTTGACACCAGCTTGGCCACACTGTCGACATGACATAATTCACACAACGTGATCACGAATTCGTCGCCACCCAAGCGCGCCACCGTGTCCTCTTGACGCACCGCGGCCACCAGGCGAGCGGCGACCATGCTCAGCAGCGTGTCGCCCGCATCGTGGCCCAAGCTGTCGTTGATCTGCTTAAACCCGTCCAAATCCAAATACATCACCGCCATAGTGCGCTTGTTCCTGCGCGCATGGGCGATGGCCAACGAAAGTCTGTCCATTAAAAGCCGTCTATTCGGCAGCCCGGTCAGCGTGTCATGCAGCGCCAAGGATTCCTGCGCATGGCTGTAATGCTCGAGTTGCTTGTACAACAACCGCACTTCCAGCATGTTGTGAATGCGCGTCTTGGCTTCCATCAGGTCAAATGGTTTGCTGATGAAGTCTTTCGCGCCGGAAGCCAGCGCCCGCAGCTTGTGGCCCGGTTGGGCCGTAATCACGAGTATCGGAACATAGCCATCGGTTTCGATATCCTTCAGGCCTTCCATCACCTGGAAGCCATCCATGCCGGGCATCTGCAGATCGAGCAGAATCAGGTCATAGTGGTTGGCGCGATGCAGCGCGCAGACGGCATGCGGATCCGTCGTCGACGTCATGCACCGATAGCCGGCTTCACGCAGCATTTGTTCCAG
>JBGPWJ010000173.1:0-5846 GCA_041492115.1 Gammaproteobacteria bacterium | reverse complement strand
GGCCGGAATGGTGGCGCCGGAATTGAGATGCCCGATGACACCGGCGACGCCGTTGTCGACGAACTTCTGCGCGATGATGGTGGCGGTGCGCGGATCGGCTTGATCGTCTTCGCTGATCAACTCGAGTCGGACCTTTTTACCCCCCAGCGTCAGTCCGGCCGCGTTGATCTCGTCCATCGCCAGCCGCGCGCCGTTGTCATTGTCCTTGCCCAGATGTGCCTGCGGCCCAGTCAGCGGGGAGGCTTGCCCGATACGGACCGCCGCTGCGTCCGCGGTATTGGCCGCTTGCTTGCCGCAGCCTGTTAACGAGGCACTCAGCAGCAGCGCTGCAATCAATCCCCATCGTTTGTTCAAGGCTTTCTCCTGCATCGGAATTTTTTGAATTCTATACCACAATCCCGGTCACGTGCAGGCCTGAATCTCAGCACTCGTCAAGCGCAAGCTGCCGCAGCCAGCCTTTCGCGGCCAACAACGTTCTTAATCACTGCCGCATAGGGTAGAATCTGACGCCCATTCAGCAGGAATAAACCGCGTGGAACAGATGCACGGAACGACCATCCTGTCGGTGCGCCGCGGCAACAGCGTCGTGATCGGCGGCGACGGACAGGTCTCCCTGGGCAATACCGTCATGAAGGGCAATGCGCGCAAAGTCCGCCGGCTCTATCACGAGCAGGTCATCGCCGGTTTCGCCGGCGGCACCGCCGACGCCTTCACGCTGTTCGAGCGCTTCGAAGGCAAGCTCGAACAGCACCGCGGCAATCTGGCGCGCGCCGCCGTCGAACTGGCCAAAGACTGGCGTACCGACCGCATGCTGCGCCGTCTCGAAGCCCTGCTGGCGGTCGCCGACAAGGAGACTTCGCTGATCATCTCCGGCAACGGCGATGTCATCGAGCCCGAGAATTCCCTGATGGCGATCGGTTCCGGCGGACCCTACGCCCAGGCCGCCGCGCGCGCCTTGCTCGAGAACACCGAACTTACCGCGCGCGACATCGTCGAGAAATCGCTGCTGATCGCCGCCGGCATCTGCGTGTTCACCAACACCAATCTGACTATTGAGGAATTGGAGAGCTAGATAAAAGAGGAAAGATAAAAGGGCAAAGCACTTACCAATTGATACTTTTCCCTTTCTTCTTTTCTCTTTCCTCTCATTACCACCATGTCCGAAATGACCCCCCGCGAAATCGTCCAGGAACTGGACAAACACCTCCTCGGCCAGGATGCCGCCAAGCGCGCCGTGGCGATCGCACTGCGCAACCGCTGGCGGCGCATGCAGGTCGATCCTGAACTGCGCAATGAGATCACGCCCAAGAACATCCTGATGATCGGCCCGACCGGCGTTGGCAAGACCGAGATTGCGCGGCGTCTGGCGCGGCTCGCCAATGCACCGTTCATCAAAGTGGAAGCGACCAAGTTCACCGAGGTCGGCTATGTCGGGCGCGATGTCGATTCGATCATCCGCGATCTGGTCGATGCCGCCATCAAGATGGCGCGCGAGCAGGAGATGAACAAGGTGTGGCACCGCGCTGATGACGCCGCCGAGGAGCGGCTGCTCGATGCGTTGCTGCCGCGGCCGCGCAGCATGGGCTTCGGCACCGATGGCGCCGACGAGGAGTCCACCAACACACGCCAGAAGCTGCGCAAGAAACTGCGCGAAGGCGAACTCGATGAACGCGAGGTGGAGATCGAACTGTCCACTATGTCGGTTGGCGTGGAGATCATGGCGCCGCCCGGCATGGAAGAGATGACCAGCCAGTTGCAGGGCCTGTTCCAGAACATGGCGGGCAACCGCACCCGTACCCGAAAACTGCATGTCAAAGACGCCTTCAAGCTGCTGCGCGATGAAGAGGCGGCGAAGATGATCAATGAGGAGGATCTCAAGCTGAGCGCGCTGCACAATGTCGAGCAGAACGGCATCGTCTTCATCGACGAACTCGACAAGGTGGCCAAGCGCGGCGAGAGTTCCGGCCCGGATGTCTCCCGCGAGGGCGTGCAGCGCGACCTGCTGCCGCTGGTCGAGGGCTGCACGGTCAGCACCAAGCACGGCATGGTCAAGACCGACCATATCCTGTTCATCGCCTCCGGCGCCTTTCACATGGCCAAGCCCTCCGATCTGATACCGGAACTGCAGGGCCGCCTGCCGATCCGCGTCGAACTGGATGCGCTGGGCGTGGAGGATTTCGTGCGCATCCTCACCGAGCCGGATGCCTCGCTCACCGAACAATACCGTGCGCTGCTGGCCACCGAGGGCGTGACCGTCGAGTTCGACACCGCCGGCGTGCGGCGCATCGCCGAAGTGTCCTGGGAGGTCAACGAGCGCACCGAGAACATCGGCGCGCGGCGCCTGCACACGGTGCTGGAGCGGCTGCTGGAAAGCATTTCGTTCGAGGCGGCCGACCGCTCCGGGCAGTCCGTGCTGATCGACGCCGCCTATGTCGATGAGCACGTCGCCGAACTGGCGAAGAACGAGGATTTGAGCCGGTATATACTTTGACAAGGGCAAAGGGTAAAGATTAAAGAGAAAAGGAGAAGGGGTGATCATTACCCTTTTCTCTTTTATCTTTACCCTTTTATCTGAGGCACACATGAGCGACAAACACATCCCCACCGAGATCAACCTGAATCAGCGCACCCACATGCTGGAACTCGCCTTTGAAGACGGCGAACGCTTCCAGTTGTCCTGCGAATACCTGCGCTGCTTCTCGCCGTCCGCCGAGGTGCGCGGTCACGGCCCCGGTCAGGAGGTACTGCAGAAGGGCAAGGAAGAGGTCAACATCATGCAGATCGAACCGGTCGGCCATTACGCCGTGTGCCTGCACTTCGACGATGGCCATAACACCGGCATCTACTCCTGGGATACGCTCTACGACCTGGGCAAGAATCACGACAAGTATTGGGCCGATTACCTCCAGCGCCTGGAAGCGGCGGGTCACAAACACAAGGACATTACCTTCTGACTCTTGAGAGTCCTTTTCTGACCGGTCGAGCACAACTGATGGACAAGAACGACACCACCCACTTCGGTTACCAGGAAGTGCCGCGCAGTGAGAAGGCGCGGCGCGTCGCCGATGTGTTCGATTCCGTCGCTGAGCGCTACGACATCATGAACGACCTGATGTCGCTGGGCGTGCATCGGCTCTGGAAGCGCTTCGCCGTGGAACTGGCCGCCGTGCGGCCGGGACAGCGGGTGCTGGATCTGGCCGGCGGCAGCGGCGATCTGGCCGCGCGCTTCGCGCCCCTGGTCGGCGCGGCGGGTGAGGTGGTGCTCGCCGACATCAACGCACACATGCTGGCACAGGGCCGCCGCCGTCTGGTCGATCGCGGCATCATCAACAACGTGCGCTACGCCCAGGTCAATGCCGAGCGCCTGCCGTTCCCGGATAACAGCTTCGATTGCATCACCATCGCCTTCGGCCTGCGCAACGTCACCGACAAGGACGCCGCGCTGCGCTCCATGTTCCGGGTGCTGAAGCCCGGCGGCCGGGCGCTGGTGCTGGAGTTCTCCAAGCCGGTCGCGCCGGGCCTGCGCCCGCTGTACGATCTGTATTCGTTCAAGGTGCTGCCGCTGCTCGGCCGCTTCGTGGCCCGCGATGAGTCGAGCTACCGTTATCTGGCGGAGTCGATCCGCATGCACCCCGACCAGGAGACGCTCAAGAGCATGATGCAACAGGCCGGCTTCGAACGCTGCGATTATCACAACCTCTCCGGCGGCATCGTGGCGCTGCATCGAGGCTACAAACTGTGATCATCGACGCGCACACGCGCTACGCCGGTTTCTGGCGGCGCTTGTCGGCCTTCTTTATCGATATGGTTCTGTTGACTCTGATGCTATCCCCGATCGTCTCGTTTTTCGGCAAGGTCAATCTCTCGCCCTCTCTTGATTCATACCAGGTGATAGCGCTGCCGGGCTGGATGCAAAGCCTGATCAACCTCCTCTTGTTCATACTCACCGTGTTCTTGTGGGTGCGATTCAGGGGCACTCCCGGCAAACTGCTGCTCGGTTGCCGCCTGGTGGATGCCAACAGTGGCGGTGCGCTGCGCGTGGGTCAGGCGGTGCTGCGCAACATCGCCTACTTGGCCTCCCTGCTGCCGCTGGGTCTGGGCTTTCTGTGGATCGCCTGGGACAAACGCAAGCAAGGCTTTCACGACAAGATTGCCAAGACCGTGGTGATCCTCGATGATCCCGCGCAAGCCAGTCTTGACGATCTTGAAAAGGAACTGAGTTGAACACACCCGCCTGGTTGACGGCCGCACTGGAGACCGCGCTCGATCGCTATCTGTCTCTGGACCATGAGGTCGCCACGCGTCTCGCATGTCTGAACGGCAAGGCACTGGAAGTCGAGCTGCGCGGCCTGGACCTGCACTTTTATCTGTTACCGGCCGGCCACCGCATTCAGGTGCAGGGCCACTACGAAGGCACGCCCGATGCGTGCCTGCGCGGCGCGCCGCTGTCGCTGGCGCGCCTTGCGCTGTCGGAACAGGGCCGGCGCACGCTGTTCAGCGGCGCAGTGCAACTGGAAGGCGACACCGAGCTGGGAGAACAATTGCAGGATATCATCAACGCCGTTGACATCGACTGGGAAGAACAGCTGGCGCGCCTCACCGGCGATGTGGTCGCCCATCAGGCCGGCAATGCCGCGCGCGGTGCGCAACACTGGGTTGGCAAGGCCCGCGAGTCGCTGACCCTGGATCTTGCCGATTACCTGCACGAAGAAACCCGGCAAGTCCCGGCACGCGGCGAAGTCGAGCGCTTCGTGGCCGAAGTCGATACCCTGCGGTCCGACATCGAGCGGCTGGCGGCACGCGTCAAACGACTGCAAGACAAAAAAGGGTAGGGGCGGTGCTCCGCACCGCGATTGTGTACCAAACCAGAGCAATCTCTGTCCAACGCAAAGACGCAAAGAAATCCATAATGAATACATCCAGAATTGTTAGCGGCCTTTGCGATCTTTGCGTCCTTGCGTTAATCGAAGTGTTTCCATGATCCGTCCCAGTCAATTGCTACGCCTGCTGCACATCAATGTGGTGCTGGTGCGTCACGGCCTCGACGAGATCGTGCTGGCAACGCACCTGTTCCGGCCGTTGCGATTCCTGTTGTACCTGGTGCCGTGGTACTGGCTGCGCGGTCTGCGCGCGCCGCGCGCGGTGCGCATCCGCCGCACGCTGGAGGACCTGGGGCCGATCTTCGTCAAGTTCGGGCAAATCCTTTCCACGCGCCGCGATCTGCTGCCCGACGACATCGCCGAGGAACTCGCCAAGCTCCAGGATCAGGTGCCGCCATTCCCTGCTGCGCAGGCTCGCGCCATCATCGAAAAGGCCTACGGCCAAGCGTTGACAGAAATCTTCGATCGTTTCGAAGTCGAGCCGTTCGCCTCGGCCTCGATAGCACAGGTACATGGCGCGTACCTCAAGGACGGCCGCGCTGTCATCGTCAAGGTGCTGCGACCCAACATCGAGACCGTTATCAAACGCGATGTCGGCCTGCTCTACACCATCGCCGGGCTGGCGCAGCGTTATTGGAGCGAAGGCCGGCGGCTGCGGCCGCGCGAAGTGGTGGCGGAATTCGAAAAGACCATCTTCGACGAACTCGACCTGCAACGCGAAGCGGCCAATGCCTCGCAGCTGCGCCGCAACTTCGCCGGCTCTCCACTGCTGTATGTCCCGGAAATCCACTGGCCGCTGTCGCGCCGCAACGTCATGGTGGCGGAGCGCATCTCTGGCACGCCGATCAGCGACATCGCCGCACTGCGCAGCGCCGGCACCGACATGAAAAAGCTCGCCGAGATGGGCGTGGAGATTTTTTTCACCCAGGTATTTCGCGACAGCTTCTTCCACGCCGACATGCATCC
>JBGPWJ010000079.1:0-10160 GCA_041492115.1 Gammaproteobacteria bacterium | reverse complement strand
GGTCTTGGGTGCGGCTTTGGAGCCTGGCTCGGCGCCCGCCTCGGCCTTGCCGCGCTGCTCCGACTGAGGTTTCTGCCGTGCCTCGTGCTCGGCTGTTACGCGCGCCTCTGCCTCGGCTTTGACACGCGCTTCTTCCTCAGCCTTGAGCCGTACCGCGTCTTCCTCGGCCTTGAGGCGGGCCTTGATCTCGGCCTCACGCTGTTCAATCACCTGATCCAGTTGCGCCTTCTCGTGCGCTTCGGCCTCCAGGCGTTCGTTTTCCTCGGCCACCACCACGCTGCGTTTCACATAGGTGCGCTTCTTGCGCACCTCGACCGTGACCGTCTTGCTCTTGCCCTGCGCACCGGCGGTCCGCAATTCGCTGGTCTCTTTGCGCTTCAGGGTGATCTTCTTGGGCTCGGAGCCGGTTTGACCCTCGCCCTTGCCATGGGTGCGGCGCAGATGGGTCAACAGTACCTGCTTCTCTTTGTCAGAGATGGTGGCATCGGCATCGTCAACCGACAGGCCGGCCTCGCCGAGCTGCACCAGCAGGCGGTCGACGGGTATCCCCACGACATCGGCAAACTGCTTTACGGTCACATCCGTCATCAGTACAACCTCTCAGGGCCTCAGCCCTGCTTTTCATCCGCGAACCAGGGGGCGCGCGCCGTCATGATCAACTTGCCTGCGCGCTCTTCGTCCATATCATCGATGTCCATCAGGTCGTCCACGGCCTGCTCGGCCAGGTCTTCCATAGTGACCACGCCGCGATTGGCGAGGATGAAGGCAAGCTCACGATCCATGCCTTCCATCGCAAGCAGATCCGCCGCCGGTTCGGCGCCGCTCTGTTTTTCCTCCGTGGCGATGGCCATGGTCAGCAGTACGTCGCGGGCACGATTGCGCAGCTCTTCAACCATGTCGGCATCGAACTCTTCGATCTCGAGCATTTCCTTGGCCGGCAGGTAGGCAACTTCCTCAATGCTGGAGAAACCTTCCTGCGCCAGAATCACCGCGATTTCCTCGTCCACATCCAGCTGCTGCATGAACATCGCCTGCAGTGCCTGAGTTTCGGTTTCGCTCTTTTCCTCGGCCTGAGTTTCAGTCATCACATTCAATTCCCAGCCGGTCAATTGGCTGGCGAGGCGCACATTCTGGCCGCCGCGGCCGATGGCCTGGGAGAGCTGATCTTCATTCACAGCGATGTCCATGCTGTGGGCGTCTTCGTCCATGACGATGGAGACCACTTCCGCCGGGGACATGGCATTGATCACGAACTGCGCCGGATTGTCATTGAACAGAATGATGTCGATACGCTCGCCGGCCAGCTCATTGGACACGGCCTGCACGCGCGAACCGCGCATGCCGACGCAAGCGCCGACCGGGTCGATGCGCTGGTCGTTGGACTTCACCGCGATCTTGGCGCGCAGGCCGGGATCGCGTGCGGCGCCGCGGATTTCGATCAGGCCCTGACCGACCTCGGGCACTTCCAGCTTGAACAACTCGATGAGAAATTCCGGCGCGGTGCGGCTGACGAACAACTGCGGGCCACGCACCTCGGGACGAACTTCATAGAGATAACCACGCAGGCGATCACCGGGACGCACCGCTTCGCGCGGGATCACGTGTTCGCGCGCGATCATGGCCTCGGCATTGCCGCCCAGATCCAAATAGATGCTGCCGCGCTCCAGGCGCTTCACCACGCCGGTCACCAGTTCGCCGATGCGGTTCTTGTAGGCCTCCACGACCATGGAGCGTTCCGCCTCGCGCACCTTCTGCACGATGACCTGCTTGGCGGTCTGCGCCGCGATACGGCCGAAGGCGATCGAATCCATGGGCTCTTCAATGAAGCCATCAATCTCGACCTTGGGATCTTTCTCGCGCGCATCGCTAAGGCGGACCTGGCGATCCGGGAATTCCAGATCGGGCATATCGGGCGTATCGTCAGCCACGACCTGCCAGGTGCGGAACGTCGCGTAATCGCCCGTCTCACGGTCGATCGCGACGCGCACTTCGATATCGCTCATATTGCGTTTTTTGGTAGCGGATGACAGCGCGGCCTCGATGGCCTCGAAGATGACTTCCTTATCGACGCCCTTCTCGTTAGAGACCGCGTCCACTACCAACAGAATTTCTTTGTTCATGACAATCTTCTCCGACCTTGCGGTGTTACACGTTGGGCACCAAGCGCGTCTGCTCGATATCGTGCAGCGCCAGACGCCATTCCTTGCCCTCTTCCTCGATGATGACTTGATCCTGCTCCATCCCTTTGAGCACACCTACCAATCTACGTCGTCCTTCCAGTAGTGCATGCAGACGCACTTTGACCATCTGCCCGGCGAAGCGCTCATAGTCCTGCGGCTTGACCAGCAGCCGATCCAGACCCGGCGACGACACCTCCAGCGTGTACTGCCCCGCGATCGGCTCCTCGACGTCGAGCACACCGCTCAGCTGGTGGCTGACGCGCGAGCAATCATCCACGCCGATACCGTCGGGGCTGTCGATGTACACGCGCAGCAAACCGGAGCGCGTGCCGCGACGGTGTTCGACCGCCACCAGCTCATAGCCCAGCGCGGTCACCACAGGCTCGATCAGCTGCGCCAGATTGGTTGTTGACTGGGCCATCACACCACCGTAAATGAAAAGTGGGCCGTCGGCCCACTTCTCAAACAAATTCAGACTAGTTAGGCGCGTATTATAACGTGACGCCCAAGAAACGCAAAGGCCGCTTATCCGGCCACTGGAGGCTGCCAAGAAATGCGCACTCCAGGAACAAAAAAGCCCCAACGTGGGGCCACTTGCAACCAGAAAATGGTAGCGGGGGTAGGATTTGAACCTACGACCTTCGGGTTATGAGCCCGACGAGCTACCGGACTGCTCCACCCCGCATCAACCGGCGGCAGTGTACCGACGAGGGGGTATTTTAGCAAGTATTGGCGGGGGCGTCACTGAGATTGAGAATCCTGCCCCGTCATTCGACCACCGTACCCTCTGCGCCTAAATCTGTCGCAATCTCCCGGAACTGCGCCAACGCCGCCTCAAGGTCTTCCACAATCTCCTGTGCCAACACATCCGGTGGCGGGAGATTATCAGAGTCCGACAGTGAGTCGTCCTTGAGCCAGAAGATATCGAGGCTGGATTTGTCGCGGCTGTTTACCTACCATTATTATCTATAACTAGTCCTGCAAGGTAGTTAAAGGTGCATCTTTGCGCTTAGGCCGATCAAGCCGCAGCCAAACAGTTACGCAGCATCGGGTATATACTGACCCTTCGTGAAATAAGGGCGTGGGCCGCGATGGAGGAGTTCATGTCAGAAGGTCTCAAGCAGATCAGTGCGGCCAGAGATGCCGGAGTGAACCAAGTGGATCACTCCGTCGCGCACAAACCCGGCTGCATCGACTGCCTCGGGAAGCCCAACTTCGGAAACCCCGTCTATGATGCTGATCGGGGCTTTATGGGAAAACTGTCCGATAAGTTCTTCCGTTATTTGCGCGATCTCGCCTGCTGATAACCAAGGCGGACGAGTGTTAACGGCTAAATAAAATCAAACACATTTTTGAAAACAATCAAAATTAATCAAGTTGAGTAGAAGTCCGGTTGATGCAGTGGGTACAAGTGTTCAGGACGCAAGGTTGGCAGCCTGGCAAGGTGCCTGTATTGTGCATTATGAGGCATGTGCTACTTGGCGAGGAGCTTTCGGTATTTCCAGCCATGACTGGGAAGTACCAACACCATACAGCGGAATGGAACGGATCTTTGGCAGAGCCGTAATCCAAAGCACCGGGACCTCGATCACGGCGAACTCTCCGATCTGGTCAAGACTTTGCCATTGTGGCTCGATCTGGATCACCTTCGCATCGTGCATGCCTGCTGGGACAGGCGCTGTATACAGAAGATCAAGGACGAACAGAACGGCTCAAATTTATTGCAGCCTGACTTGCTCCTGAATGCGTCGTGTGCAGGAAAATGGCAACATGAGGCGATAGAGACGCTGCTTAAAGTCAAAGAAATCCCCCTCAAAACAGGATTCAGCTACACGGATACTGACGGCAATACGCGCGGATGGGAAGTCTTCAATCAGAACGATCACCCGATTACAAAACCGTTCCGAACCAGGGCACAGGCAGAGTCATTCGCCGAACCACTCGATTACTTCCGCGTACTCACCTGCATTGTCGGCGTAGGCATCTAGAAAGGCTTGGTGTTGGCGCAGATTCTTCTCGGAATGTGGCCGCAGATACTCATGTGTCTGATCGTTGAATGTTGCATATGCAATTGCGTTGAATTCGTGGTTACCCATCACTGCCAATGCAGATCCTGAATCAATCATCGGGCGAACGATTCCCAACACCTCACGCTGCGCAGGACCTCTGTCGATGAAGTCTCCCAGAAAGATCACCTTGCGTGCAGGGTGACGATAAATGCCCGATTTTCGTTCGTACCCTAACCGATCCAGGAGCGACATCAAGGTGCGGCTACAGCCGTGTATATCCCCAATAATGTCGTATGCCATGAATGCCTCGTTGGTTGGCGTGCCAGCTATCGCCTGATGCGCCTGGGTCAACGAGCTTGGCCGGGATTTCCGCTAGGAATTTTTGGGTGCAATGGATCAACAGCGGCATGGTTCAGGCTTTACACCGTTAGCGGGGTGGCGTGATGAGTGAGAAACATTATCCGAGTTCCGTTTTTCTGTTTTTAAAAGGAATCGTGGTACTTCACCGATTGCTTGCGTCGAGGGTGTTGCTCGTCAGGCGCTGGACGATGTACTCCTCGGTGAATTTGAAATTGTTGTACGGTGAGGCGTATTGCTGGAATTCTTTCAGGGTCTGGTCGGCGAGGTTGCCGCGGTCGACCAGAAACAGCACGCGCCGTGCGCCGCCGAATTTGATGAGTCGGTAGATGGACGAGATGGCGGTGAAGGTCTTGCCGGAGCCCGTGGCCATTTGGATGAGGGAGCGGGGACGGTTTTCCTTCAGCGATTGTTCGAGGTTCTTGATGGCTGTGATCTGTGCAGGCCAGAGGCCTTCGGTTTTGAGCGGCGGCATGTAACGCATGTGCGTGAGGAATGTCATCGGCTGCGCTGCTTCCTCGACGCGGACGGCATGCGTTGCCCTCCCTGCATTGAAGCCCCCCTCACCCTGGCCCTCTCCCTGAGGGAGAGGGGATGTATTCCTTTGGCGCGCGATGCCATCTTCCAGCCAAGCGGCAAGGGTCTCGGGTTTATGGAAGGCGAACACCGGGCGTGAGCGCGGTTCGGGGTCGAGGCCGTTGGTGAAGCGGGTTTCCTGGCCGGTGGATTCATACGCAAACGGCAGCGGGTTGTGCCAGTACGGCAGGCCGTTGGGTAATCCCTGTGTGTACTTGTCGGACTGAGTTTCGACACCGGTCAGCGTATGCCCGGCTTTCTTGGCCTCGATGACACCGGCGGCTTTGCCGTCGACATAGAGCAAGTAATCCGCTGCACCGTGTCCGGGTTTGAGTGGAAATTCGCGGATAGCCACGCCACGGGCGGCATGGATGTTCGCTGCCTTGACATCGCACACATGCCAACCCACCTTGGCGAGTAAGGCATCGATCTGTTCCCTGGCTTGTTGTTCTGGTTGTAGCGACAAGGACAGTTCCCTCAACCCCTCCCGTTTAGTATGGGCATGTTAGCACGGGACCGGCAGCGATGTTGGCGAGGTTCCTGCTCCATATTTGGTGGCCGTGCGCATCTATCCCGATAGCGAATTTAGCAGCGGCTGATTAGGCTAAGTTCCTCGTTTGGCAATCGTATCGTGCGAGCTTCGCCGCGCCGCCGCACTGACAGACCGTGCGCCTATCCTAATGAAGTACGGTCATTCAACCCAGCGCGCTGGCGCACCAGGCCAGCAGCGCGCCGGGGAACAGACCGAGTGCGAGAACGGCGAGTCCGTTGACGCTTAACATGACTCGCATATCGAAGGCGGCGGTCAACGGGGTTTCGTCCACCGGCTTGTCGAAATACATGAGCTTGATGATGCGCAGGTAGTAATAGGCGCCGATGATGGAGAACACCACCGCAGCAGCGGCCAGCCAGGTCATGTCGATATCGACCACGGCGCTCAGCACCGCGAACTTGGCGTAAAAACCAACTGTGGGTGGCACGCCAGCCATGGAGAACATCAGGATCAGCATCACGAACGCGAACCAGGGACTGCGCTCGTTGAGTCCCTTGAAATCTTCAAGCAACTCGGCCTCGAAGCCGGCGCGGCTCAGCAGGATGATCATGCCGAAGGCGCCCAGCGCCATGACGGCGTAGGTCACCACATAAAACGTGGCCGCGGCGTAGCCGGCGGCATTTCCGGCGAGCACGCCCAGTAGCAGGAAGCCGACATGCGAGATGGTTGAATAGGCCAGCATGCGTTTGATGTTGGTCTGTGCGATGGCGACGATGTTGCCGACCGCCAGCGACAGCAGCGCCAGGATGATCAGCATATCGCGCCACTCCGTGTGCAGACTGCCCAGCGCTTCAGCGAGCAGGCGCAGGAGCATCGCGAAGGCGGCAATCTTGGGCGCGGAGCCGATGAACAGGGTGACCGGTGCCGAGGCGCCGTGATAAACGTCCGGCAACCACATGTGGAACGGCACGGCGCCCAGCTTGAAGGCCAAGCCGACGCTGACGAACACCAGGCCCAGCACCAGGACAAAATCAGTACCAGCATGCTGACGGATGTAGGCGCCGATGGTCGCGATGTCCAGGCTGCCGGATACGCCGTACAGCATGGACATGCCATACAACAGCATGCCCGAGGCCAGCGCGCCCAGCACGAAATATTTCATGGCCGCTTCCGAGGCGCGCGCCGAATCGCGGTCGAAGGCCACCAGCGCATACAGCGACAGCGACAGTAATTCCAAACCAAGATAAATGGTCAGCAGACTGTGCGCCGAGACCATCACCATCATGCCCAGCATGGCGAACAGGCCCAGCACGTAGTACTCGCCCTTGAACAGTTTGCGGTCGCGCAGATAGTCGCGCGAATACAAAAACACGCCGAGCATCACGGCGTAGATGGACAATTTGAGCAGCACGCTGAGCGGGTCGCTGACAAAGCTGTCGCCGAAGCTCAGACGTGTTTCTCCGCCCAATTGGGTATAGGTCAGGAGCGCCGCGCCCAGCAGTGTCGCCTGAGACAGATAATAGGAGACCGCACGATTGCGCTCCGCCAGGAAGACATCCACAACCAGAATCAGGCAGGCCATGCCGAGCACAAAGATCTCGGGCGCGGCGAGCATGAAATCGGGCATTACAAAACTCATGAGCTTTCCTGGTCCAATTTACTGTTGATTAGATCGTTCGTTCAAAACTTCGATACCGAAATATGCTGCAGCAGGTTCGCGACCGTGGCATGCATGACATCGACCAGCGGCGCCGGCCAGACACCGAACAGCACCACAGGAACGGCCAGGGCCCCGAGCACAATGAACTCCCGCCGGTTGATGTCTTTGAGTGCCGCGACCTTGTCATTAGCCACCGGGCCGAAGACCACGCGCTTGACCATCCACAGTGTATAGGCCGCGCCCAGTATCAGCGTGGTGCCGGCGAGGAAGGCGAACCAGACATTGGCCTGGAAGCTCGCCAGGATCACCATGAACTCGCCGACGAAGCCGGACGTGCCCGGCAGTCCGGAATTGGCCAGGGCGAACAGCACCATGAAGGCGGCGAACACCGGCATGGTGTTGACCACGCCGCCGTAATCCTTGATCTGGCGGCTGTGCAACCGATCGTACATGACGCCGACGCACAGGAACATGGCGCCGGAGATGAAGCCGTGCGATACCATCTGCACCATGCTGCCTTCCAGCCCCAAGGCCGCGCCCTTCATGCCGCTGGCGTGTTCAATGATACCGAAGGTGATGAACAAGCCCAGCGTCACGAAGCCCATGTGTGCGACAGACGAATAGGCGATGAGTTTTTTCATGTCCTCCTGCACCAACGCCACGAAGCCGATGTACACCACCGCGATCAGCGACAGGGCTATCATCAGCCAGTCCAATTCGTGACTGGCATCGGGTGTGATCGGCAGACTGAAGCGCAGGAATCCGTAAGCGCCGACCTTGAGCATGATCGCCGCCAACACCACCGAACCGCCCGTTGGCGCTTCGACATGCGCGTCCGGCAACCAGGTGTGCACCGGCCACATCGGCACCTTCACCGAGAAGGCCAGCAGGAAGGCGATGAAGATCAGTACTTGTTGATGGAGCCCGAGCGGCAGATCCTGGAAATCCCGGATCGAGAAGCTGTCCGCCTGATAATGCAGATAGATCAGGGCGACCAGCATGAACACCGAGCCGAGGAAGGTGTAGAGAAAAAACTTGATGGTCGCATAGACACGCCGCGGCCCGCCCCACACGCCGATGATCAGGAACATCGGCACCAGCATGCCTTCCCAGAACACATAGAAGAGCATGGCATCGAGCGACGCAAACACGCCATTCATCAGCCCTTCCATGATCAAGAAGGACGCCATGTACTGCGCCGGCTTGTACTGAATGACTTCCCAGCCGGCGATCACCACCAGCACCGTGGTGAACGTCGTGAGCAGAATCAACGGCAGCGCGATGCCGTCGATGCCGAGGTGGTAATTGATATTGAAGGTCGGGACCCAAGGCGCCAGTTCGACAAACTGCATATTGGCTGTCTGGGTATCAAAGCCGGTGTACAGCGGTATGCTCAACGCGAAGGTCAGCAGTGCAACCAGTAGCGCCACAGTGCGCGCGCCCCACGGTTCATGATCACCGACAGCCAGCACGACAAGACCACCGATGATCGGCGTCCAGATGACGAGACTCAGCAAGGGCAATTCAGTCAGCATGCCGTCTCCACAAAACCTTTCATAGTCTCAAATGAACCACCAATAACTCCCTCTCCCTGAGGGAGAGGGTTGGGGTGAGGGGATTCAACGAGCTGATGTATCTCCCTCACCCTGGCCCTCTCCCTTAGGGAGAGGGGACTTGTATTCTTAGGTTCTGCTATAAATCTCATCGCAGCATTAACCAGCTCAGCAAGGCGAGCACGCCGACGATCATCGCGAAGGCATAGTGATATAGGTAACCGGTCTGCATGCGGCGCGCGATAGCGGCGAATGCGCCAACCAGGCGTGCCGAGCCGTTCACCAGGACGCCGTCGATCAGATAGGTATCTCCACCCTTGAAGAACGCCTTGCCAATGCCGCGGCCGCCGCCGGCGAACACGATCTCGTTGAACTTGTCCGCGAAATATTTGTTGAGCAGCAGCTTGTATATGCCGCCGAAGGACCTGGCTATCGAATTGGCGCTGCCGGGACGGAATAAATAGACATACCACGCCGTGGCAACACCGGCCATCGCCAGCCAGAACGGCGGCTGCATCAGACCGTGCTCGATCATCGCCAGCGGTCCGTGGAATTCTTCGCCGATATGCGCGAGCACATCGTGCGCCTGTTCGACATGTATCGCCGTGCCGAAATAACCGCCGAATAATACCGACGCGACGGTGTAGAAACCGATGCCCACAGAAGGGATGGCAAGCAGAATCAGCGGCACGGTAACAACAGCTGGAGGCTCATGCGGTGCGCCGCCGTGGCCATGCGTATCATGCGCGTGATCGTGATGGGGATCGGCACTGTGTCTGTGAAAGCGCTCTTTACCATGGAAAACCAGGAAGAACATGCGGAACGAGTACAGAGCGGTGACAAACACACCCGACAATACGGCAAAATAAGCGAAGCCCGCTCCCGGCAGGTGCGAGGCATGCACCGCTTCGATGATGGCATCCTTGGAAAAGAAGCCGGAGAACCCCGGGAAGCCGATCAAGGCCAGCGAACCGGCCAGCGAAGTCCAATAGGTGATAGGCAGGTATTTCTTCAGGCCGCCCATGTTGCGGATGTCCTGATCGTGGTGCATGGCGATGATCACTGAACCGGCGGCCAGAAACAGCAGCGCTTTGAAGAAGGCGTGGGTCATCAGATGGTAGATGCCGGCGGCATAGGCCGAAGCGCCCAGTGCCACGCACATGTAGCCGAGCTGCGACAGCGTCGAATAAGCGATCACGCGCTTGATGTCGTTCTGCACGATACCGAGGAAGCCCATAAACAGCGCCGTGATGGCGCCAATCACCAACACCACCGACAGCGCGGTCTCGGACAGTTCAAACAAGGGCGACATGCGCGCCACCATGAAGATGC
>JBGPWJ010000156.1:0-6397 GCA_041492115.1 Gammaproteobacteria bacterium | reverse complement strand
TGCAACTCGCGGGAGATGGTCGAGGGATTGCGCTGAAGCTGTCGGGCGATGGAGCGGAGTGAGGTTCCCTGACTGCGCAGCACGGCAATCATGTCTCGGTCATGTCTTGATAGATGGCTGTATTGTTTCGGCATAGTCCGCGCATCGTAGCGCGGTTGCCTTCAGCCTCCGGGTGTTGCACTTTGAGATTGAACTTGGGAGATGTATTTGCGTAACCATCCGCACCTTCCAAGTCATAATGTGTATGACAGAATTGGGGGAAGAAGAAAGCAGGCGGAACTAGTAATTCAGCATTTTATAGAAATCGGAAAATTGGATTCTGTTAATTTAATAGATCTTCAATCCTTTCCTAATTGTTCCACAGAAGAGTTGCCGCCCGAAGATGGTGATGGCGGAACCAGGTTAGTTTCGGGGTCCGTATACCTATTTAAATCTGGAGACGAATATAAGATTGGCCTCACAAATGATCTGGGACGCAGGCAGGGTCAATTTAAAACTCTAACATCAAAGCCAATGTTGCTTATCCATGAAATAAAATCGGACGACATATATGGAATAGAAAAATATTGGCACAGACGATTCGACTCAGTTAGATGCAATGGGGAATGGTTTAAACTCTCTGCGGAACACATTAAGGCTTTCAGAAAAAGAAAGTTTATGTAAGCTAATGCACCGCAGGCATAACCCAGCCCGCACATAGCCATCCCCCGGCCCAAAGCCAATCCCACAACCACCATGCCCCCACAATCATCAGCCGTACCATTCCTCTACCATGGGGAGTGACTCTGCCCCACCATCGGTTGTAAACTGTTGGCTCCACAGCACTTAGCGGGTGTCGTATAGTGGCCATTACCTCAGCTTCCCAAGCTGATGACGTGGATCCAGACACAGCAACCAGCCACCCCATCTCGCCGAAAATTACGCTAGACTGTCGACCAGTCCAGTCCGCTCTCTAAACCATCGGTAGTCGTGCATGGAAATTATCGTCAACGGCGCATCACGCCAAGTCCCGAATGAAACCGATGTGCAAAAGTTGCTGGAAATGCTCGACCTGACCGGCCGGCGACTGGCTTTGGAGATCAACCACGAGATCGTCCCGCGCAGTCTCTTTGCCACACAACACCTGCATGCGGGCGACCGCGTGGAAATTGTGCAGGCCATAGGCGGCGGCTGAATTTGCATCGCTGTCAGCGCCCGTTCACTGTCTTGAACCCACTCTCTCTTATCAAAACATGACCATGAATACACAAATCAAACCTGATGTAACAACAACAGCCGACCCGCTCATCATCGCGGGCGTGACCTATCATTCGCGCCTCCTGGTCGGTACCGGCAAGTATTGCGATCTCGAAGAAACCCGTCGCGCCGTCGAGGCCAGCGGTGCGCAGATCATCACCGTCGCGATCCGTCGCACCAACATAGGCCAGACACCCGGTGAGCCGAATCTGCTGGATGTACTGCCACCGTCACGCTACACCTATCTGCCCAACACGGCCGGCTGTTACTCCGCTGTCGACGCCGTGCGCACCTGCCGTCTGGCGCGCGAACTGCTTGACGGCCACGATCTGGTGAAGCTGGAAGTGCTGGGCGATGAAAAGACCTTGTTCCCCGATATCATCCAGACTCTGGACGCCGCGCAGACGCTCATCAAAGACGGCTTCAAGGTCATGGTCTACACCAACGACGACCCGATCATCGCCAAGCGCTTCGAGGAATTGGGCTGCGTTGCGGTGATGCCACTGGCGGCGCCGATCGGCTCCGGCCTCGGCATACGCAATCCCTACAATATTCTCACCATCGTCGAAAATGCCAAGGTGCCGATCCTGGTCGATGCGGGCGTGGGCACGGCATCGGATGCGGCGATTGCGATGGAACTCGGTTGCGGCGGCGTGCTCATGAACACCGCCATCGCCGGCGCGCGTGACCCTGTCCTCATGGCCTCGGCGATGAAAAAGGCCATCGAGGCCGGACGCGAAGCCTTCCTGGCGGGGCGCATTCCGCGCAAGCGTTTTGCCAGTGCCTCATCGCCGCTTGACGGGACTTTTTTCTAAGCTGGGCTAACTATCGAGGATTACATAAAAGCGTGACAACTCGTAGGAGCGGCCTTGGCCGCGAACAGGTTTTCCGCCGCCGATTCGCGGCCAAGGCCGCTCCTACAATTTATGTCAGGCAATTATGTATGACTCAATAACTATGAGTGACCCCGCCAAACACCGTCCCGTCCGCAGCTTCGTGCTACGCCAGGGACGTCTGACAACTGGCCAGCAACGCGCCCTGGACACTTTGTGGGAACACTACGGCATTGCTGCGTGTGATGCCCCCCTGGACCTGGACGCCGTGTTTGGCCGTCACGCACCGCGCACGCTGGAAATAGGCTTCGGCAACGGTGCCGCGCTCGCCGCCATGGCGACCGCGCATCCCGAGCGCGATTATCTCGGCATCGAGGTCCACCGCCCAGGCGTTGGCGCCCTGTTGCTGACGCTGGAAAAGCAGGGGCTGGAAAATGTGCGCGTGATCTGCGCCGATGCAGTTGCGGTCTTGCGCACCGCGATACCAAACGCAAGTCTGGCGGCTGTGCATGTGTATTTCCCCGATCCCTGGCCGAAGCTGCGCCACCACAAACGCCGCTTGATCCAGGCGCCCTTCGCGGAGCTGATCGCCCGCAAGCTGTGCGCTGGCGGTTATCTGCATATGGCAACCGATTGGGAAGACTATGCACAGCACATGCTGCACGTGCTGGAGGTCGCGCCGGGCTTTGGCAATGGCGCCGGTGCCGGCCAATATTCACCTCGACCGGCAGAACGCCCGCTGACCCGCTTCGAACAGCGTGGCCAGCGTCTCGGCCACAAGGTCTGGGATCTGATTTACACCCGCACCGATTGAAGCACCCCTGCCCGCCGTTGCGGCGGACAGGGGAACACACGACTAATCCGTCGCGATCGCCTCTTCCATGACGGCATGCTCCGCCAGATGCTCACGCCGGCCCTGCACCATGGCACGCAGAATGATGGTCGCGCCGATCAACAGTGCAATCACCATGACCACGAAGCTGGCGCTCTTCAGCAGGTGCTGGGTGGGCTCGCTGAGTGGCTCGATCATGTTTAATTGCGACAGATAGACCGGGATGACGATGGCGCGGCTCACCAGCACCACGACCATGATCACGCCCATGACGATCTTCACCATGTACGGCTTCACATAGGTTGTGCCGATGGCGCCGAGTTGAATGCCGAACAGTGAACCGCCCAGGATGATCATCGCCAGCCGGATGTCCACAAGACCGCTCCAGGCGAACTTGATGGTGCCGCCGACGCCCATCACGAAGGCCACCACCAATTCCGTCGCCGAGGCCATCAGACTCGGTGCGCCGAGCAGATAGATCATGCCGGGGACGCCGATGAAGCCGCCCACGGCAATGGTTGCCGCCAGCATGCCGGTGGCAAAACCCAGGGGGATGGTGAAGAGGATGGAGATGCGCGCCTTGAGACACTTAAAGTACACCATGGTCCCCGGGATGTGCACCGACTGCACCCAGCGCGCCACGGCACCGGCCTTTTCTTCCTCATGTTGGGTGCCGGAAGTATAAGTGCGCCACGCATCACGCATGACATAACCGCCGACGATCGCCAGCACGATCACGAAGGCCACGCTCACATACAGGTTGGAACCGGCATCGCCGAAGGTGTTCTTGATGTGTTCCTGAACATGCGCACCGTACAGCACGCCGGCCTCTGCTGACGCACCAACAATCAGACCCAGCTTCAAATCCACCTGACCGTAGCGAGCCCGCTTCATGGATCCCACCAGGGCCTTGGGGAACTTGTGGCACATATTGCTCGCCACCGCCACGATGCCCGGCACTCCCAGACCCATCATCGCCGGGGTCAGCACGAAGGCCCCGCCGGAACCGATGAAACCGCTGACCAGACCACCGATAAACCCGACCACAAACAGGTAGGCGATATTGATCAGGTCAAGATCAATGAAGTTGATTGCAGAATGATCCATGTCAGGCCCCTTTTGATTGCTTGGCCTTGATGCCGAGCAGATCCCAGAAGTTGGCCGTGAACTTGCCGTGCATAAAGGAGAACAGGAAAGCGATGCCAATCGGTACGACAAACAACCAGTGACCTTTGGAGGTCAACTCGATGATGGCGTGCTGTTCAATCAACAAGAAGGCAAACAAGCCCAGGGTAATCAACCCGAGAACGGCAGTTTTCAATAGGAAATATTGTTTAGATTCGGCTTTTTCAGTGGACATCTATCCGGCTCCTCATGACTGAATATTCAAATTTTTTTATGGCCGTGCGCGGCGCGCACTTATATCATTCCATGCCATTTCCCATGCCAAACCGGACACCAAAAATAATATCAATGATTACAGTCAGTTAATTTCTTCAGCGCCAGCATATTCCTAGATCTTTGCTGCACACTGCAACGCCCCAAGAACAGTAAGGATTGATTCAGCTGTTTAACAAGGCAATGTCGTGTTGCAATAGAGCAAAGATCAGTTACACAATGCAACACAAAGCTACGGTCTTTTTGCGATGCCCATCCATCCCAGCCTGCGCAATAAAATCACCTTTGGCTATTACGCCATCGGCCTGATTTTTCTGACGCTGTCTGTATTTGCCTACCGGCAACTCAACATCACCGAGGGCCAGGTAATCGCCGGGGAGGATGTCGCCGATTTCTTCGACACCGCGCTGGAGATCCGCCGCTTCGAGAAAAATTACTTCCTTTACCAAAACGAAGAGGACCTCGCCCAAACCCTACATTATGTCCAGAACGCCGAGCAGACCCTGGCCAGGCATGGCGCCGACTTCGCCACACTGATCCCCGCCAGCGACCTCACCACCCTGCGCAGCAACTTGCAAAGCTATGCTCGACTGCTACGGGACTTCCATGGACTCGAACGAGGCGGCCAGGCCGCGCGCGCCGCCTTGGAGCTGCGCATCCGGAGCACCGGCAAGGAACTGTTGAACACCGCGGAACGCCTCGCCAAAACCGAGCGCCATCAGCTCCAGGCCTTTCTCAATCAGTCCAGACACACGTTGCTGATTGCGATCCTGGCGTTGTGCGCACTCGTCGTCGTGATCGGCCAGACTTTGGCAAGGCGCGTGGTGCGCTCGCTGCGTTTCCTGGAGAACAACATGGCGCTGGTTGCCCAGGGCCACTATGACGCCCTGCGCATCGATACTCACGAGCGCGAACTGGTCTCTCTGACCGAAGCCTTCAACAAGCTGCTCCTCGAGCTGGAACTGAAGCGCAAACACCTATTGCACAGCGAGAAGCTGGCTTCACTCGGTACTCTGCTGTCGGGCGTGGCTCATGAACTCAATAACCCGCTGTCGAATATTTCCTCGTCCTGCCAGATTCTTCTCGAAGAGCTTGACGAAGGTGGCCGAGTCTATCAACGCGCCCTGCTTGAGCAGATCGATCAGCAGACCCTGCGCGCCCAGCAGTTGATCCGCCCGCTGCTGGAGTATGCCCGCGACAAGGACTTCACCCGCGCCTTCGTCCCGCTAAAAAAGCTGGTCCAGGACACACTGCAACTACTCACCCCGCACCTGTCGGAGTCCGTGTCCGTGAGCATCGACATCGTCGACGACGTAGTGATCTACGCCGATCGGCAGCGAATTCAGCAGGTGCTTTTCAATCTCATCAAGAACTCCGCGGAGTCAATCGACGGCCTGGGTTCAATCACACTCCGTACCCACGCCACCGCCGCTTGGCTGCCGACCTCATTCGGCAACGCGCAATTCATCACCCTGGAGATCCGCGACACTGGCCGCGGCATCGCGCCTGAGTTGCTGCCACACATTTTCGACCCCTTCTTCACTACCAAGGATGTCGGCAAGGGCACGGGGCTTGGCCTCTACATCGTCCACGAAATCATCACTGAACATGGCGGGCGGATCAGCGTGGACAGCACGCCCGGCCAGGGCACGCACGTCCTCATCGCCCTGCCGACCCAACCACCTCAGGCCAATACCACCCTATGACCAAGCCCGCAGAAATCCTCATCGTTGACGATGAACGCATCGCCATCACCAATCTCGAACATGTGCTGACCAAACAGGGTTACCGCACCGTCACAACACAGAGCGCCACTCAGGCGCTAAAGCTGCTCGAGCAGCATGCATTCGATGTCGTGCTCACCGATCTGCGCATGGAAAAGGTCGACGGCATGCAAGTGTTGAAGCGCTGTCGGGAACTGCACCTCGACACAGAGGTCATCCTGATAACCGGCTACGCCAGTCTTGAATCCGCGGTCGAGGCAATGCGGCGCGGCGCATTCTATTACCTCGCCAAACCGTTCCGTCTCGACGAGGTCCGCAAAGTCGTGCACGAGGCCATGGAAAAGGTCAGACTCAAAAAAGAAAACCGGCGCCTG
>JBGPWJ010000303.1:0-2540 GCA_041492115.1 Gammaproteobacteria bacterium | reverse complement strand
CCATCGCCGACAGGCGCTGCTGACGATTGACCAGATTCTGCAAAGCGCGATGCTCGGTGACATCGGTGAGCAGCAGGATCTGGCCGGGTTCAGTACCCAAAGGCCGGGCGCTGAGTGTGACCTGACGACCGTTGACCAATTGGATGTCACTGTCGTCGGCACCGCAGGGTGCCGCGCAGACGCGCTGCATGACATCGCGCCAGAGCTGACCGAGCAGCGGTTCACCCAGCAGGGTCAGAGCGGCGGGATTGCATTCTTGAACGATGCCCTGTGCGTCCAGCACGATGACACCGCCGGGCAGGGTTTCCAGCAGGCGGGTCAGGCGATTGGCGAGGCGTTCTTTTTCGGCGAGTTGGCGCAGCCTTTCACTGCGCGCGGCGGCGAGCTCAGCGGTCAGACCCGCGACCTGTTGTTCCAGATCGCGGTACGAGGACTCTAATTGCAGCGACATCCGGTTGAAGACGTTGAACGCGTCTTCCAACTCCCGGTTGCGACCGGTTGTCTGCTGGGTCATGGATAGGTTGCTCCTGTTGACACTCTGGGATGAAACCGGCGGACCTGGGCCCTCGGTTACCCAGAGGCAAGAAGCATGCCTCTATATTGGATTCCTTTTCAGACAGCGGGATAGAGCGGCTGACGCGAGCGAGAAGTCAAATACCCGACATCTCATCACCGCGGTGCAGACCGTATTTACGGAGCTTTTCCACCAGCGTGGTACGGCGCATGCCGAGGCGCTTGGCGGCGTGCGCCACCACCCCGCCGGCGTCGTCCAGGGCCTGTTTGATGAAGGTGATCTCCAGATTACTGAGATGCTCCTTGAGATCGATGCCACCGCGCGGCAAGCGCGGCTCGGTATTACCCGGGAGCGGCACTGACGGTTGCTGCATGCTGTAAGCCGGTTCGGAGCTGTCGCTGACCGGCAGCTTGAAATCAGCGCCGCCGGGCGCCTGAAATTTCTCGGGCAACTCGTTCACATCGACCACGCCGAACGGATACAGGATCGCCAGGCGCTCGATAAGATTGGCCAGTTCCCGCACGTTGCCGGGCCAACCGTACTGACACAGGGACATGACGGTGGCGGCGGTAACCCGTACCGAGCCGCGCTTTTCGTGCTCGATGCGTGCGATCAGCTCGTTGACCAGCAGCGGAATATCCTCGCGGCGGTCGCGTAGCGCTGGCATCTCAATGGGGAAGACATTGAGACGGTAATAGAGATCTTCGCGGAAGCGGCCGTGCTTGATGCCATCTTCCAAATTGCGGTGGGTGGCGGCGATGATGCGCACATCGGCGATGATGCTCTTGTTGCTGCCGACGCGCTCAAAGCTGCGCTCCTGCAGAACCCGCAACAGTTTGACCTGCATGGGCAGGCTCATGTCGCCGATTTCGTCCAGGAACAGCGTGCCACCCTCAGCCAGTTCGAAACGGCCCTGGCGTGAACTGATCGCACCGGTGAAGGCGCCCTTCTCGTGACCGAATAATTCGCTCTCCAGCAGCTCATGGGGAATCGCCCCGCAGTTGATCGGTACGAACGGCTTGTTGCGGCGCGAGGAGTGGTAATGCAGATTACGCGCAACGACCTCCTTACCGGTTCCGGATTCGCCAAGGATCAGCACATTGGCGTCGGAATCCGCCACCTGCTCCATGAGCTGACGGACTTTATTGATGGCACGGCTGTTGCCGACCAGGCTACGGAACAGTTCCACTGGGCGTTGCTCCTCTTTGGCCTGTAGGATTTCGCGGTATAACTCCGCTTGATGAAGGGCGTTCTGTAAATGCGCGTAGCGCGGCGGCATGACGATCTGCGACAGCACCAGAGCCGCCATTTCGCCACTCAGCGGCGCGGCGTCTTTTTCGACCAGCAGCAGGATAGGAACACCGGGGTCCTGCTTGCGGAATTCCTTCAACAGTTTTTTTAGATCGGCATCCGATCCGGCAGCGCCGATGAGAATGGCCGCGATCTGTTTCTGATCGATATACGCCTGCAGCGCGCCCGCTGGCTTGGCCGGCACGGCGTCATAATCAATGAATTCAAGTAACGATTTGAGCTGCGCCGCGCGCGCTGTGTCAGTATCGATGACCAGAACTTTGGATTGTGACATTTGTGCAATGAGCCCCGTAGAAACGTGCACCCGCTGAGTAGTCCATCCCTGGCTCATTTGGCCAGCCGTGGCACATTGGGGATAGAAGTAAACCACTGATCGGGTGGGATGTCAAAATTTTGTCTCTTAGCCATCGTCACTGCAACAAGGCATATATGGCCTTGTGGGGTGACGTTTTATAGTGACATTTGACGAACGCGTTGCCTGATAACCGAGGGGCAACCACCCCTGAAACCCGCCACAGTCTGCACTGGCATAGTCATTACCGACGCCCGGCCTTCTGCCGCCGCGCAATCGCTTCATTCAAGAATAAAGAATGGTGCGCCGACCTGTTGCCACCTCGATGTGCCCCGCGACAGACGCCATCCGTATCAAATGCGCTGAAACCCTGGCGCATTTTTATGGCGTAAGTATTGCTTGACTCTTGCCAGACCTATCCAT
>JBGPWJ010000115.1:0-7966 GCA_041492115.1 Gammaproteobacteria bacterium | reverse complement strand
CGACATACATGCCCACCTGCAGGTTGTTGGTATCAATCCGGACTCGTCCGCTCATGGCGTTGTAACACCTGTGCTGCCGCTTCCGTAATTGTAGTAGCCGTCGGTGCGCCCGTCGCACCGCCGTCGGTACGGCGGAATACGCTGCACCCTCCCTCACGCGCGGGGGAGGGAAGTAAGGATTACTTCGAGTTGTGTGCTCAGGCCGGCAGCACGCGACCGATGAACGCCTTGAGGTAATCGGTCTCGGAGATGGCGGGGTGCACGGGATGGTCGGGGCCCTGGTGGCCTTGTTCCAGAATCTGCAAACTGCGATCGATATGCCGCGCGGCACCGAGCATTTGCTCCAGCAGGCTGTCGCGCGTCATGTGAAAAGAACAGGAACAGGACATCAGTATCCCGTCCTTGGCCAACACCTGCATGGCCATCTGGTTGATGCGCCGGTAAGCCTGCACGCCTTCCTTCATATCCTTCTTGCGTTTGATGAAGGCCGGCGGATCGACGATCACGATGTCGAAGTGTTCGCGCTGCTCGCGCAGTTGTTTGAGCGCGTCGAAGGCATCACCTTGCAGTGTTTCAACGCCGGCCCGAAACTGATTCAAGGCGGTGTTGATCTGCACGCCTTCGAGCGCTGTGGCGGAGCTGTCAACGCACAGCACGGATTCAGCGCCGGCGGCAGCCGCCTGTATCCCGAAGCCGCCCAGGTAACTGAACACGTCGAGTACACGCTTGCCGCGCGCGTAGCGGGCGATGCGCGCGCGGTTGTCGCGCTGGTCGTAGAACCAGCCGGTCTTCTGGCCGGTGAGCAGCGGGGCTTCGAAGTGCACGCCATTTTCCACCAGAGCGACACGTTCCGGTACGGTGCCCGACGCCGTGGTCACGTAATCCGACAGACCTTCCATGGCGCGTGCCGAAGAATCATTGCGCAGCAGCACAGCGGTCGGCTTGATGACCTTGTCGAGCGCCGCGAGCACATCGTCCTTCATGACCTCCATGCCGGCAGTGGTGATCTGTACCACCAACACTGTGTCGTAACGATCGACAACCAGACCCGGCAGGCCGTCGCTGTCGCCGTACACCAAGCGGTAATAAGGCTGGTCGTAGAGCATCTCGCGCAGCGCCAGTGCGACGTTGAGGCGATGCACCAGCAGCGACGCGCCGAACGGATGCGCCGGATCGCGGCTCACCAGACGTGCGCAGATCAGCGTATGCGGATTGACATAACCGGTGCCGATCACGGCGTCGCGGTTGTCGCGCACCTCGACCGGCTGGCCGGGCTCGAAGCCGGACAGCGGTGTCTTTTCAGTGTCCACCTCGTTGCTGTAGACCCACTGATGGCCGGCGCGCAGGCGGCGTTCTTCGTTCTTCTTCAAGCGTAAAGGCGGGAGCATAGTGGCTTACCTGGTGTTGAATGTTGAAATTAATTCCCTCTCCCTGCGGGAGAGGGCCAGGGTGAGGGGAATCAATCCGGCGCGTTGACACGCCCTACGATTGCTTCTCGATACTCTGGCATTCGTTGAAGATGCGTTTGTCGCAGCGTCGGCAGATGTCTTTGTCGAGTTTGTCGAATATGGTGCGCAACGCGACCGACTTGGAATCGAACAGGTTCTCCGCGCCGAGGCGCCGCAGGTAACCGCCACTGCGCAGCGGCGCGCAGGCGCCTTCCTTCACGGTGCACAGGTACATGCCACCGCCGAGCGCGCGGCGCCGCTCGGCCTCGTGTGTGAGCATTTCCGCGCCGGCCACGTCGATGAAATTGATGCCGTTGCCGATCACCAGCAGGTGTTTCTGTTCGGGGTGGTTTTCCGCGTAGCCGTGCAGGATGTCCTGGACGTGATCGACGGCGCCGAAAAACAGCGAACCGTCGATGCGGATGACCTTGAGCTGCGGGCATTCCGGCAGCACCGGGTTGGTGGTGAACTTGCGCTTCGGTTGGCCGGGATCGGGCACGCGCGTCAGGACGGTGGGATGCGCGGTGCGGTTCAGGTACAGCACCAGCGACAGCAGCACGCCGACGTAGATGGCGAATTCCAGTTGCACGAACAGAGTGGCGAGGAAGGTGGTGATCAGCACCGCGGCATCGGAGCGGCTGGTCTGCAGGATGATCTTGATGTGGTGGAAGTCGATCAGGTTGAAGGCCACCAGCAGCAGGATGCCGGCCATCGCCGGGATCGGCAGGTAGGCGGCGAGCGGCGCCACCAGTATCAGGATCAGCGCCAGCGACAGCGCGGCGAAGATCGCCGACAGTGGGGTCTTGGCACCGGCGCGGAAGTTCAGGCCGGTGCGTGTGAAGGAACCGGACGAGGCATAGCAGGAGAAGAAACTGCCGACCACGTTGGACAGGCCCTGGCCGATGAATTCCTGGTTGCCGTTGATGCGCTGGTGCGACAGGGTCGCGACCGAGCGGGCGATGGAGACGGCTTCCACCAGGCCGAGCATTGCGACGGCGAGCGCACCGGGTGCCATCAGGCGCAGTCCATGAACGCTGAAGTCCGGAAGCGATAGTGGCGGCAGCGAGCGTGGCAGTGATCCGACCAGTTTGATGCCGTGCATTTCCGGATCGAACAGCGCCGCCAACAGACTGCCGATGATCATGGCGATCAGCATGCCCGGCCAGCGCGGTTTATAAATACGCAGCGCCAGCGCGGCGCCGAGCGTGGTCACGGCGATCAGCAGTACGAAAGGATTGAGATGCGGCAGCAGGCGGATCAGGTCATACCAGGTGTTGAGGAAGGATTCGCCCTGCGGCAGCTTCACGCCGAAGAAATTCTTCATCTGACTGGTGCCGATCAGAATCGCGGCGCCGGCGGTGAAGCCCACTACCACCGAGTGCGAGATGAAGTTCACCAGCGCACCGAGTCGCACCACCCCCAGCAGCAACTGGAACAGGCCGGCGATGAAGGTCATGGTCAGGGCCAGCTCGATGAACTGCGCGCTGCCCGGTGTGGCATGCGGACTGACGGTGGAGAACACCACGATGGAGATCGCCGTGGTCGGCCCCGAGATCAGATGGAAGGAACTGCCGAACAGCGCCGCGATGATCGCGGGCACGATGGCGGTGTACAGGCCGTACTCGGGCGGCATGCCGGCGATCAGGGCGAAGGCCACGCCCTGCGGCAGCACGATAACGGCGTTGGTCAGTCCCGCGATGAGGTCATCGCGCAGCGATTCACGGTTGACCCGCGGCAGCCAGTGAATAAATGGAAAGAGGCGACCCCAGAGGATGCTGGAAACTTGGCGTGACACGTGGTGATCCTGTGCAGAGATTGAACGAGTGGTGAGCGTGCGGCTGTGTTACGGGTTGTAGGTGGGCCATTGCCGGGCCCATTCCGGGTGAGCACGCAACGCCGCGCAGCTCCATAAAACCACGCCCAGACCGCGGTAGGCCTGAGCGTATTCGGCATGGCCAGCCTGCTCGGCGTGCCACTTGCGATAATACACCACGATGCGTCCGTCCGGGTGGCTAATTGCCCAGCTTTCGATCGTTTCGGGCCCGATCAGATCGAGTGGCTGCGCCAGGCGGCCGAGGAACTGGAATTGTCCGTTGTATTTGCCGACGTGAGCGATTGGCAGTCCCGCCTGCTGGGCGCGGGCGATGGCTTGGCTGATCGGTCGCAGATCATAGGCCGGCATGGCGACGCGGATGATGCCGATATGCACGATGATCACCGCCGCGACACTGCTGATGAGCAAACCAAGCACGCCGCCGGAGAGCGTACGGGGCGGTCGGGCCAGCAGCGCCACACCCAGGCCGCCGACGGCCAGTCCCCACAGCGGCGACAACTGTTCCAGCCAGGCCGATTCGTCGAAGCGATGCGCGATGCTGTGCAAAATGCCAAGGCCGATGCCGGCCGCGATCAGTAGCGCGGCGGGAACGCGCATGTCGCGGCGCGGTGTAATTATGCTGACCGCGCGCAGTGACCGCGCCGCCAGCAGCGCCAGTGCCGGGAACAGCGGCAGCAGGTATTGGGTCTGCTTGCCTTTGATGACCGAGAACACCAGCAATACCGGCAGCACCCAGCTTACACAGAAGCGCGCGCCGCGATCCAGACCTTCACGCGTGAGCTGCGCCACGCCGCGCCACAGCGGTGTCCAGACGCTCCAGGGAAACAGGATCACGGGCAACATCGGCAGGTACCACCAGAACGGCCGGCGATGCGGCGCGAGTTCGCCGCCGACGCGGTCGACGGTTTGGCCCCAGAAAATCGCATGGGCATAGTCGCTGCCGCCGCGGCTGGCCGCGGGTAATGCCCAGCTCAACCCAATGAGCGCGCCCAGCAGCAATGCACCCAGCACGCCGAGATACCAGCGGCCCCAGCGCCGCGGCGCGGTACGTTCCATCCATAACGGCGCCAGCAGTGCTGCAGGCAGCGTGTGCAGCAGGATCACCGGGCCCTTGGCGAGAATGCCAAGGCCGATAGCCACGCCCAGCAGCAGCCAGCCGCGCGCGCGGCCCGCGGCGGCCTGCAAGGTGCCGGTCATGCCGAGCAGTGTGCAGAACACCACCAGCATGTCGAACATGGTCGCCGTGAAAAAGGCGGTCCAGAGGATGCAGCCGAATAGGATCTGCGGCGCGAGCAGGGCGCTGTCGCGCAGCGCGGGCCAGAGGCGGCGCGCCAGCGCCAGGGTCAGGAACAGATTGGCGAGCGTGAGTAACTCCGGCACCAGGCGCGGCCACCAGTCGTTGACGCTGAACAGCCACCAGCCGCTTTGAAACAGCCAGAACAGCAGTGGCGGCTTCTGGCTGTACGGCAGGCCGTTGAGCTGCGGTACCAGGAAATCGCCGCGCACCCACATCTCCCAGGCCACGCTCACATAGCGCGTTTCATCGACAGGAAAATAACTGCGCGTCGCGAACGAGGTGCCGATCAGCAGCAGCCACAGGCCGGTCAACAGCAGGACGGTGCGCGTGGTGGCATTCATCGCGGCGGCGCGTCCGTGTCGAGTTGCAGCTCGCGCGCAAGCTCATCGTTGATGTCGCGGCCGTGCCGATATTTTCGGTACAGCAGCACACCGAGCACGCCGGAGACCACGAACAGCACAACCGCCAGACTGATGCGGCGCGTCGGATCAAGATTGACGCCGCTGCCCGCCAGCGCGAACACCAGGGTCTGCGGGATGTAACCCAGCGCCGAACCGACGATGAAGGGCAGGGCGCGCACGCCGGAGACGCCGGCGACCAGCGTATTGATCAGGTTGCTGCCCACCGGTAGCAGCCGCGCCAGCAGCGTCATGCCCAGGGTGTTGTCGCGCAGGAAGTCGTCGAGTTTGCGGATGCGTTGCGCGAAACGCGCCAGCATCAGGCGACGGCCCAGCAGGCGCGCGAAATAAAAAGTGCAGACACAACCTAACACCGAGGCCAGCAGTCCAAGCAGCGTGCCCTCGACCAGACCGAAGCCATAGCCGCCGAGGAAGCACACCAGCTGGCGCGGCAAACCGACCGCGACGACCAGTGCGCCGATGCCGATGAACAGTAGCTCGCCGTGCAGACCTTTGCCGCGCACCGCGCTGTCGATCCAGGCTTCATTGACACTGCTAAGCAGATGCGTGGCCTGCAAGGCATAGGTGCCCAGCGTCAGCGTGGCGATCAGTAACAGGCCACGCCACAGCAGATGCGGCTGCATCAGTAGCCGGTTCATAGCTTGGTCTCTATGGGATCAGACACGCTGCTGTCCCACATGCTCCCTCTCCCTCCGGGAGAGGGTTGGGGAGAGGGAATCAAAAGAAAAAACTGCATGATTTAAGATCCCCTCATCCTGGCCTTCTCCCGGAGGGAGAAGGGATGCGGTTATTTACATCAATAGTGGATTTCATGCCTCGTACCCGGGCGCAATGTATTCGTTCCTATTCATTACCTGAGATCTCCTTCATCTTCAACGACCACCGGCAAACGCTGACGCTGGCGCAGCCACAGCACACCGAATAGATCGACGATGCCGATCCACAGCCGGTCGAACACGCCGTAGTTCGACCGGCCGCGCCGGCGCGGGCGGTGCGTGACGTCCACCGATTGCACACGCCCGCCGGCGCGCAGCACCAGCGCCGGCAGAAAGCGATGCATATGATCAAACTGCGGCAGTGCTAGAAAGGTAGCGCGCGCGAACAGCTTCAGTCCGCAACCGGTATCCGGTGTGTGATCCCGCAGCAGCCAGGCCCGCACGCTGTTGGCGACGCACGAAGACAGGCGTTTAAGTGCGCTGTCCCGGCGGTGCCGGCGATGACCGGCGAGTAGCAGCAGCGGATCGCACCCGGCAATATCGCGCGCCGCCAGCAGCGTGTGTATGTCGGCCGGATCGTTCTGGCCGTCGCCGTCCAGGGTCGCGATCCACGCGCCGCGCGCGGCGCGGACGCCGGTCAATAGTGCCGTGCTCTGGCCGCAGCTGCTGCGGTGATGCAGGACACGCAGCCGTGGAAAGTCATGGCGCGCACTGGCGAGGCACTGCGCCGTGGCGTCTCGGCTGCCGTCGTCGACATAGATCACTTCGTATTCGCAGCGGCCATCGAGCGCGGCGCGGATCTCCGCGATCAGCGGCGCGATATTCTCCGCTTCGTTGCGGACCGGTATGACCAAAGATAAATCCATGCTCAATGTGTGTAATGAACAGGTATGGAATGCGGGGAAAAGTCGGTGGTTTGGATTATAGTTGAGCCCATCACTCTACTTACTCAGAGTTTGGCGGACGCCGTACCATGCGCGATGACACGAATTGTACCAACCATCTGATCGACCAGACCAGTCCTTATTTATTGCAACACGCCCACAATCCGGTGGACTGGTACCCGTGGGACGTTGAGGCGCTGGACAAGGCGCGCCGCGAGGACAAGCCTATCCTGCTGTCGATCGGTTATTCGGCCTGTCACTGGTGCCATGTCATGGCCCACGAGTCCTTCGAGGATGCGGCCACCGCCGAATTGATGAACGCGCTGTTCGTCAACATCAAGGTGGACCGCGAGGAACGTCCCGACCTCGATAAAATCTATCAGACCGCCCACCAGTTGCTGGCGCAACGCAGCGGCGGCTGGCCGCTGACCATGTTCCTGATGCCGGACGATCATCTGCCGTTCTTTGGCGGCACCTATTTCCCGCCCGAGCCACGTCACGGCCTGCCCGGCTTCAAAGATCTGCTGCAACAGATCGCGCGCGCCTATCGCCAACAGCGCGACGCCATCGCCAATCAGAACGAGTCCCTGCGCGATGTGTTACAGCGCATGACACTCACGCCGCCCGCTGCCGCCGCGCTCGACGCCGCGCCACTCGCCGCTGCGCTGCGCGAACTTGAACAGCACTTTGATCGTCAGCACGGCGGCTTCGGCCGCGCGCCGAAGTTTCCCCATCCGAGCAGCCTGGACTTCCTGTTGCGGCGTGCGCAGCATCTGGAGGGTAAAGACAGTGAGCGCAGCCTGGTGATGGCCGGTCTGACACTCACGCGTATGGCGCAGGGCGGCATCTTCGATCATCTCGGCGGCGGCTTCGCGCGCTATTCAGTCGATAACGAATGGATGATCCCGCACTTCGAGAAGATGCTCTACGACAACGGTCCGCTGCTGGCGCTGTACAGCCAGGCATCTGTCGCCAGCGGTGATCCGTTGTTCGCGCGCACCGCGCGGGAAACCGCGCAGTGGGTGATGCGCGAGATGCAGGCGCCGGAGGGCGGTTATTACTCCTCGCTGGATGCCGACTCGGAAGGCGAGGAGGGCAAGTACTATGTCTGGACGCGCGATGCAGTACGCGCGCTGTTGACCGACGAGGAGTATCCGCTGTTCGTGCGCCGCTTCGGCCTGGACCGGGGCGCGAACTTCGAAGGCCATTGGCATCTGCACGGCTATGTTGATGAAGAAATTCTTGCGCAGGAATTCGGTATCAGCAATGAACGTGTCGCCGCGATGCTCGACAGCGCGCGCGGAAAATTATTCGCAGTTCGCGAACAACGCATCCACCCCGGCCGCGACGACAAAATCCTCACCGCCT
>JBGPWJ010000132.1:0-7191 GCA_041492115.1 Gammaproteobacteria bacterium | reverse complement strand
CGCTGCACCTCGCCGGGCCGGATCACCGAACTGGTGCCGAGACTGTCCTTGTGTTCCAGCGCGCCCTCCAGCACATAGGTGATGATCTCCATGTCGCTATGCCCGTGCGTGGGGAAACCCGCCCCGGCGGCGACGCGATCCTCGTTGATGACGCGCAGGCGCGAGTAACCCATCTGCGCCGGGTCATAGTAATCGGCGAACGAGAAACTGTGTTGGCTTCTCAACCAGCCATGATCGGCATGGCCGCGATCTCTACCGTTACGTACCGTAATCATATCCACCTCGCTCCTGGCCGTCGTGGGGCCAGATCAGTTAACATCATCCTAGCCGGCCTCGCCGTCACGACATAGCGGAAAGATTTGTGCGACTCCTTCAGAACCATTGAAATGACCACCACCCCCTACGGCACCTGGCACTCACCCATCAGCGCCGGCCTGATCGCGTCCGACGCCGTCGGCCTCGGCGAGCCGCGCCTCGACGGCCCCGACTGCTATTGGCTGGAACAGCGCCCCACGGAAGGCGGCCGCAGCG
The DNA here is from genome assembly GCA_041492115.1 of Gammaproteobacteria bacterium. GTDB lineage: Bacteria > Pseudomonadota > Gammaproteobacteria > JBBQDK01 > JBBQDK01 > JBBQDK01. The sequence continues at coordinate 6,660 of JBGPWJ010000132.1, read as the reverse complement.
TGCTGGTGCGCCGCGGCGCCGACGGCGTGAACCGCGATGTCACTCCGGCCGGTTTCAATGTCCGCACGCGCGTCCACGAATACGGCGGCGGCGCCTACACGGTCGCCGCCGGCACTGTGTTTTTCGCCAACTTCGCCGACCAGCGCGTGTACCGTCAGTCACGCGACGGCAGCGGTCACCCGCTGACACCGGCGGCGGCACTGCGCTACGCGGACTTCGCCATCGACGCCGCGCGGCAACGTCTGATCGCCGTGCGCGAAGATCATCGCGATTTCGATGCCGAGCCCATCAACACGCTCGTGGCACTCGATTGGCACAATGAACAAGCCAACGCCGACGGCGGCCGCGTGCTGGTCGGCGGCGACGATTTTTATTCCAGTCCACGCCTCAGTCCCGATGGCACGCAACTCGCGTGGCTGAGTTGGAATCACCCGGACATGCCCTGGGACAGCACGACATTGTGGTTGGCGCGTATTGCCGACGATGGCAGCTTGCATGAGCACGTGCGTGTCGCCGGCGGTTCATCGGAGTCCGTGTGTCAACCGGAATGGTCGCCGGACGGCGTGCTGCATTTTATTTCGGATCGCAGCGGCTGGTGGAATCTGTACCGCTGGCAGAACGGGGCTTGTCATGCACTGTGCGAACGCGCGGCCGACTTCGGCCTGCCGCACTGGGTGTTCGCGCAATCGACCTATGTATTTCTCGGCACCGACACTTTGCTGTGCACCTACAGCGAAAACGGCGCATGGCAACTGGCCCGGCTCAACACCCGCAGCGGCTCGTTAACGCCACTGGCCACACCCTACAGCGAATTCCATGGCCTGCGCGCCACCGGCGGCCGCGCGCTGTGCGGCGTTGGCGCGCCGAACCTGGACACGGCCATCGCGCGCATCGATCCCGAGACTGGAGCAACCGAAGTACTGCGCCGCGCCAGCCACAGCACACTCGATCCCGGCATGCTTTCCCTACCGCAGGCCATCACATATCCATCCGCCAACGGTCGCACCGCGCAGGCTTTGTATTACCCGCCGCGCAACAGTGCCTGCACGGCGCCAGCGGAAGAGCGGCCGCCACTGATCGTGCGTGGCCACGGCGGCCCGACCTCCATGGCCTCCACCGCGCTGAACCTCGGCATTCAATTCTGGACCAGTCGCGGTTTCGCGGTACTGGATGTGAACTACACCGGCAGCAGCGGCTTCGGCCGCGCCTATCGCGATGCGCTCAACGGCCAGTGGGGCGTGGCCGATGTCAAAGACTGCGTGTATGGTGCGCAGCATCTGGTCGCGCAGGGTCTGGCCGACGCCGCGCGTCTGGTGATCCGCGGCGGCAGCGCCGGAGGTTATACCGCGCTGTGCGCGCTGACCTTCCATGCTGTCTTCAAGGCCGGCGCCAGTCTGTACGGCGTCAGCGACCTCGAAGCCTTGGCACGCGACACACACAAATTCGAATCGCGTTATCTGGACCGGCTGGTCGGCCCCTACCCCGCGCAACGCGAACTGTATCGTGCCCGCTCACCCATCGATCACGTCGAACAACTCAATGCCCCGGTGATTTTCTTGCAAGGCAGCGAAGACAAAGTCGTGCCACCCGACCAGGCCCGCTGCCTGGTCGATGCGCTGCGAAAAAAAGGATTACCAGTCGCCTATCTGCTGTTCGACGGCGAAGGCCACGGCTTCCGCCAAGCCGCCAACATCACCCGCGCGCTGGAAGCCGAATTGTATTTCTACGGCAAAGTCTTCGGGTTTTCACCCGCCGACCCGCTGCCGCCCGTCGTCATCGATAATCTGCCATTACAACAAGCGTAGGGCGCAACTAATGTGGGCTATCTTTATTAAGACGCGCCATCACGCGCTGCAAGGGTTTGAACAACACATCGGCATGTTCGCCCAGCCAGTGGGCCTGGAGGTCGGTCAGCAGTTGCGCGCGTTGCGTGGCGGTATCGCGCTGCAAGGAGTTGTACTGATCGGTGCGGTCGGGCTGTCGGCGGCCGGCGAAATCATCCAGGCGCACTTGGCAGTCGTGTAATTCGCCGAGCAGATCCTGCAGGGCCTTCAGACGTTTGATGAGCAGCGGCACGCCCGGTACCGCGCCGTTGAGCGGTTCGAGCAGATAACGCAGGCGCTTGCCGGTGATGCGCGCGGCGTGTACCGCAGCATCATCGCCGCGTGCTTCAATGGCGGCGAAGCCTTGTTTGAGTTTGTCACCGAGCGCATGCAACTGCGCGCCGGCAAGCACCGCGAAGCTTTCCTGTGGGGCGTCACCCGGCGGCACACTGTCCAGACGTCGCCGCAGCTTCACCGCCAGTTGGACAAATTCCGATTGCCACTGCGGATAGGCGTGTTCGCGCTCCAATTCGTGCGCCCGCTCCAGCTTATCGATGAGCGTATCGAGATCGGCGCGGGCGTGCGCATCGCTTTCCTTCTGTTGCAGGCGCAGCCAGTCGAGTTGCACTTCGCGGTCGCGTGCGGCATTGGTGGCGCGCGCCAGGCGCCGCACACCCTTGCCCAGCTTGACGCCGAGCGGCGCCCGGTAGGCACGCTGGTTGGCATTCAGGCGGCGCAGCGCCACCCGGAAATCGTGCAGGGCCTCGCTGTCGTCGCTGTCCGTGAGGCGGTCGGCGCACTGCGCTGCCGTATCGAGAAGATCGAGCAGCAGACTGCGCACGGCCGTCGGCGCACGCTGATGCAACAGCTCCATGTTAGACCTTGAGACTGGCGAGTTGCGACGCGGTCAACGACCAGACCAGGCGGGCTTTACCCGGTGTCACATCTGGGTCGAGATTCAACAGACAGGCCGCGCCTTTTTTCAGGGCGATGACAGATTCATGACGGCCGGACAATAAGCGGCCGATGAGTTCGCCCAGATCAGGTTCATGACCGACGATCGCCACCACCGACACGTCACGGTGACCGCGCAGCCATGCGAGCAGTGTATCCGGGTCGCTGCCCGGCGCCAGCGCATCGAGTTCCATGACCGTGCGCCCGACATAGACCTCGGCGACAATCTCAGCAGTCTGACGCGCACGCAACAGTGGACTGGCAGCGAGCACATCGATGAATTCGACCTCGGACAGCAGCCCGGCCGCGGCGCGCTGCATCTTCTTGCGACCGGATTCGGTCAGCGGCCGCAGGGCCTCGGACTGACCGGTCTGCGCGAAATCCGGCGCATCCTCGGCCTTGGCATGACGGATCACCAGCAACTGCATTGCATCCTCCTCATCAATGCACCAAGTAGGGACGGATTTTATACCCGCCCGGCACTCTAGCACAGCAACCCACCCCGCCATCACCGCAAAGTGCGGCCGATTTTCAGTTACAATCGTGTCATGGACGCACCCGATCTGAAAAATCCCGACCTCTACATCAATCCGGAACTCAGCCTGCTGATGTTCAACGCGCGGGTTCTGGAACAGGCCAAGGATGAAGCCACACCGCTGCTGGAACGCCTGCGCTTTCTGTGCATCGCCAGCACCAACCTCGACGAGTTCTTCGAGATCCGCGCCGCGCGCCTCAAACAGCAACTCAAGATCGGCGCCACACAGACCGGCGCCGACAACATGAATCCCGCCGATGTGCTGACGCGTATCGGCACCGAGGCTCACAAGCTGGTCGACGAACAGTACCGCGTGCTCAACGACGTGCTGATCCCGGCGCTGCGCGACCAGAACATCCGTTTCGTGCGCCGCACGCATTGGAATCCGAAAACCGCCGCCTGGGTGAAGCGTTACTTCAGCAATGAACTGCTGCCGGTGCTGAGCCCGCTCGGTCTCGACCCCGCGCACCCGTTTCCGCGCGTGCTCAACAAGAGCTTGAACTTCATCGTCTCGCTGGAAGGTAAAGACGCCTTCGGCCGCAGCAGCCGCGTCGCCGTGGTGCAGGCGCCGCGCTCTTTGCCGCGCCTGATCCATCTGCCGCGCGAATATTCCAAGGGGCCGCACGATTTCGTGTTCCTGTCCTCGGTCATCCACGCCCACGTCGGCGAGCTGTTCCCCGGCATGAAAGCCAACGGCTGTTATCAGTTCCGCCTGACGCGCGACAGCGAACTGTTCGTCGACGAAGAGGAAATCGACGATCTGCTGCACGCCCTGGAAGGCGAACTCAGCGCCCGCAAATTCGGCGAAGCGGTCCGCCTGGAAGTCGCCGACAACTGCCCGCCCGAGATGACACGTTTTCTGCTGGACGAGTTTGACCTGGGTCCAAACGACCTGTTCCAGGTCAACGGTCCGGTGAACGTCAACCGTCTGATCGCCATGCACGAACTGGTCGACCGGCCCGATCTCAAATACCCGCCGTTCGTGCCTGCCCTGCCGCGCCGGTTGCGCAACGAGCCGGACCTGTTCGAGGTGATCCGCCGCGACGACGTGCTGCTGCACCACCCGTATGAATCCTTCATGCCGGTGCTGGACTTGGCGCGTCAGGCCGCCGCCGACCCCAACGTGCTCGCCATCAAGCAGACCCTGTACCGCACCGGCGCCGATTCCATGCTGGTCGATGCGCTGGTCAACGCAGCGCGCGCCGGCAAGGAAGTCACTGTTGTCATCGAATTGCGCGCGCGTTTTGACGAAGAGGCCAACATCAATCTCGCCACCTATCTGCAGGAGGCCGGCGCACATGTGGTGTACGGTGTGGTCGGCCACAAAACCCACGCCAAGATGCTGCTGATCGTGCGCCGCGAAGGCCGCAAGCTGCGCCGCTACGTGCACCTCGGCACCGGCAACTACCACGTCGCCACCGCGCGCACATACACAGACTACGGCCTAATGACCTGCGATGCGGGCATCGGCGAGGATGTGCACAAACTGTTCCTGCAACTCACCGGCCTCGGCCGCGCCAGTAAACTACAGAAGCTGTTGCAAGCGCCGTTCACGCTGCACAAGGGATTGATGGATCTGATCAACCGCGAGATCGAGAATGCCCGCGCCGGCAAGACCGCGCGCATCATGGCCAAGATGAACGCGCTGACCGAACCGCAGATCATCGAGGCGCTCTACAAGGCCTCGCAGGCCGGCGTAAAAATAGATCTGGTGGTGCGCGGCATCTGCTGTCTGCGCCCCGGCCTGCCGGGCGTGTCCGAGAATATCCAGGTGCGTTCCATCATCGGCCGCTTCCTGGAACATGCGCGGGTGTTCTACTTCCACAACGACGGCGCGCCGCAACTCTACTGCGCCAGCGCCGACTGGATGAACCGCAATTTCTTCCGCCGCGTCGAAGCCTGCTTCCCGATCGAAGACGAAAAACTGCGCGACCGCGTGCTGCGCGAATCACTCACCTATTATTTGAGCGACAACACCCAGGCCTGGGTGCTGCAACACGACGGCAGCTACAAACGCGTCAAGCCCGGCAATCAAAAACCGCGCAGCGCGCAGGCGATGTTGTTGCAGGAACTGGGGGACTGAGAATCTTCCACATCGAATGGCACTTACTCAAGCCTGAAGCTCCGTAGGGGCGGGTCTCAGACCCGCCCTGCATGAGCTTAAGGGAGTGCCAACCCGGGCGGGTCTGAGACCCGCCCCTACGTGTGCGTTCCCTCTCGGAGACCTCTGCGTCCTCCGCGCCTCCGCGGCAGAAATAAATTCCGTTAGGCGCTCTCCGATCAACCGAAGTTACAGACATAGTCCACCAGATCGATCACCTCGATCTCGAAATGGCTGTTGCCGGACACATCGAAACTCTCGCCCGCCTGATACTCGATCCAACTCGTGCCATCGGCCAGCTTCACCCGGCAGCGCCCCTGCATCACATCCATGCGTTCCGGCGCCTGCGTGCTGAACCGGTACGTACCGGGCAGCATCACGCCCAGGGTTTTCATCTCGCCGCCGGCGGTGATGACGGTGCGGCTGGTAACCTTGCCATCGTGATAGACGTTGGCCTTCTTCTTGACTTCGACGTTCTTGAAACTCATCGCTGTTCCTCTGTGGAGTGTGTCACCGGCCTGACTGTCCGGCGTGCCAATAGTATACCGGCAAGCACCACCACGCCGCCCGCCATCTGCTTACTTGACTTGGCTTTTACTTGGAATGCGCTTTCATATAGGTACGCAAGATCGCATTGATGCGTGTCTGATATCCCTCACCCTTTTTACGGAACCACTCCAGAACATCGGCATCCAGACGCAGCGTTAGACTTTTCTTCGGTGGACGCAAACTGATCTCCGTATCTTTGAAGAATTTCTCATCGAGCGGACCAATATCCGATGTATCGATCTCGTGATTGCTGAGATTATCGACCTTTTCCCAATTCGTTTGCGATTTTCTCTTCAAGGATTTTGCGCTCATGATTTAATGCCTTTCGGGCTGAGATAATTCGAATCGTTCGACCGTGATCACGCTCGGTGAAACAGATCACAATCGTGCGGCCTTGGACATAACCAATTCCGATCCATCGGTCCTCACCATACTCCTGGCGTGTGTCGATCCGTGTCAGCATCGGGCCTTCGAAAATTTCCGGGACATCGACAAAGTCGATGCCGTGTTTGCGCAGATTTTCCTTGCGCTTGGCCTCGCTCCATTCGTAGTCCATGAGCCGATCCTAGTCCATGAGCTGAGTGTAGTTACATTATGTACATACGTCAATCGCCGAGTTAGTTAACGTAGTCCTGTGGGTGATGGCTACATACCGTAACGCGCGGCCGTGTTGAAAAACCCTCGCCAACGGGTGACCT
>JBGPWJ010000254.1:0-3821 GCA_041492115.1 Gammaproteobacteria bacterium | reverse complement strand
AGGTCATTGACCGGGCCGGTCTCTCCCCCTGGTCCGAGCTTGAGGTTCTCGCGGAAGTACTGTTGATTGATGATCCAGGCCATCAGCGCACCCCACTTGGCGCCCCAGTTCTTGTACTCAGGCGTGTCCCAATTCTCCATGGTCATTCCTTCCGGTGCCATGTAGCCATCTAGGCTAAGTCCAATGTTGACGAATACTTTACTCATGATTCTCCTCACGCATGTTCGGATGTCGGCCTAAGGCCAGCTTCAGCCGGCGGCGAAGCCATCAGCCTTGATTTTCTTGTTAGGTGATTACACAACAACACGCTGAGAAGAGCCTTTGAATTTGCCAACCATTCTGGCCAATGCCTCCGACTTTTCAGAGGAATACACGTACTGTGCTGCTGCAAGTGTAGTTCGCTTATTGATGTTCCATGTATCCTCTTTGTCGAGTTGTGCTGACGTGCAATTGAGCAGATTGTATTGGCTTGGTGTTCGTTTCACGGAAGGAGAGAAGATAACTCAATTCTCATAATTCGCTAAGGATGGCGCCATGAATAACCCCACCGTTTCCCGTTTCTGGGAAAATTACACCAATAAATTAGAATCTTATAAGATCAAACCCACCGTGCGTGAATGGTATGTCCGCCATGCGCAACACTACGTCGCCGCCTATCCGGAACGGCGGTTGGCATCTCATACCGATGCTGATCTGGAGAAATATCTTCAGGACAAAGGTAGAAACATTGACCTGAAGGATTGGCAGTTTCAGCAGATCGTCAAGGCACTGCAGGTGCTGTTTGTTGAATTCGTTAAGCCCGACTGGGCGCTGACCTTTCCTTGGCAAGAGCGGATTACTGTGGCACGGACATTGCCGGATAGCCACGCCACTGTGGCGCGCGATTATGTGTCTCGTTGCCGGCTGACTCTGGTACTGCTGCTGCGCGCGCCCACCGGGACCAGATGCCGGGCGACGGAATCGTTGCCCGTCTCACTCAGGTCTACCCAGCGCACGCACGAGATACGACCCGCGAAATCAGACTGCGCCAGTACTCGATCCGGACCGAGCAATCCTATCTGCAATGGCTGGCACGTTTTGTACGCTTTCATAAGGAGCGCGATCCAGCCGACCTCGATGGCAGTGCCGTCGCCGCATTTCTGGAGTATCTGGTGATAGTGCGCAAGGTATCTGCCGGGACGCAAGCGCAGGCGTTAAATGCCTTGGTGTTCTTTTACCGGCAGGTCCTGAAGCGGGAACAGCTTGAGTTGGGTGCCTTCGCGCATTCAAAAAAGCCGCGCTATGTGCCCATGGTGTTGTCGCGTGAGGAAGTCGCGCGCCTGTTCGCCAAGATCAACCAGCCGATGGCGCTCATCATGGCCAAGTTGCTGTATGGCTGCGGCTTGCGTCTGATGGAATGTGTCCGGCTGCGGATACTGGATATCGATTTCGACTATCAGTACATCATGGTGCGCCACGGCAAAGGCGGTAAAGACCGGCGGGTGCCGCTGCCACAGGTGTTGCATGAGTCATTACGCGCGCAGTTGGCTTATGTGGCGATTCAGCATAGCGGCGATTTGGCGAAGGGCTACGGACGTGTGTATCTGCCCGATGCCTTGGCCAGAAAGTATCCCAATGCGCCGAGTGAGTACCGCTGGCAGTATGTGTTCCCTTCCTCGAAAATCTCCACGGATCCGCGCTCGGGGGCGGTGCGCCGGCATCACGTGCATGAGAACGGGTTACAGAAATACATCAAGTCGGCTGCTACGGCCGCCGGCCTCAGTAAGCGCGTGACTTGTCATACCCTGCGACATTGCTTCGCCACACACTTGTTGGAGTCGGGGTACGACATCCGCACCGTGCAGGAACTGCTGGGTCATGCCGACGTGGCAACGACGATGATTTATACACATGTGTTGAACAAGCCGGGGGTGACTGTGGCGAGTCCGTTGGATGTGTTGCGGGCGGGTTAGGTGCGTCGTTTGTGGCGTGAACCGCCGGTGTGTCTTCAGGCAAACAGCAAAGAATGGCTTGTGTTGCTTCGCAACGCTTGGTGGGTTACGCAAACAACGCTAACCCACCCTACATTTGGCTATCACTATTTATTTCTGTTACTGCTTGCACTCACCCTTCACCACACCCGCCGCATCCTGCCACTGTCCATGCATCCGCACCAGTTCGCGCGGCTCGCCGATGTAATAGCCCTGCGCGTAGTCGATGCCGAAACTGCGCACCATCTCCAGCGTCTCCGCGCTGGACACGAATTCCGCCACGGTCTGCTTGCCGAGTGCCTTGGCGATGTCCACCATCGATTTGACCAGCGCCTGGTCGATCGGGTCGCGGGTCAGGTCGGTGATGAACGCGCCGTCGATCTTCAGCACGTCAACCGGGAACTGTTTCAGATAGGCGTAGGAGTTGAAGCCCGCGCCGAAGTCGTCGAGCGCGAAGCGACAACCCAGGGCGCGCAGTTGTTTGACCATGCGGCGGGTGCGCGCGAAATTGGCGATGGCCGCGGTCTCGGTGATCTCGAAGGTGATGCGCTCCGCGGCTATGCTGCTGCTGCGCAGATGCTGCCGTACCAGCGACAGCAGTTGGCTGTCCTGGAAGGCGTGCGGCGACAGGTTGATGTTCAGGCAGACATCATCGTACTGCGCAGGCAGGTCGCGCAGGGCCGTGATGGCGTGCACGATCACCCAGCGGTCGATTTCGTGTATCAGTCCCATGCGCTCGGCGGCCGGGATGAATTCCATCGAGTCGATCACTTCGCCATCGGTATCGAGCATGCGGGTCAGCACCTCGTAGTGATGGATGTGGTTGTCCGTCAGTTGAATGATGGGCTGGAACACCAGCATGAAGCGGTCGTTGGCGAGCGCGTCGCGTATCAGCGGCTGCCATTGGGCGTTGTTGCGCAGGTCCAGCAGTTCGGCGTCGTCACGACTGTACAGGTGCACCAGGTTGCGGCCGTGGCGTTTGGCGGAGAAGCAGGCCTGATCGGCGCGCGCCAGGATGTCGCCGGCGCTGAGCGACTCGGTGGGATCGATCATGGCGACGCCGATGGTGGCGCCGGTCTGGTAGGTCTTGTTGCCGCACGCGAACAGCATGCCATCCAGGCGGCGGCGCAGCCGTTCGGCATTGCTCATCGCCGCCTGCAAGGAGCAATCGCAGAGCAGGATGGCGAATTCATCGGAACTGATGTGCGCCAGTGTGTCGCGCGGGCCGATGTGCTGACGCAGGCTGTTGGCCACCTGGATCAGCAGATTGTCGCCGGCGCAGTGGCCTTCGGAATTGTTGATGATCTTGAATTGATCGAGGTCGAGATAGAGCAGGGCACTGCTGCGCTTGTGCTCGCGGGCGTTCTGCGCGGCCCGTTCCAGCGACTGTTCCAGTTGCCGGCGGTTGTTCAGGCCGGTGAGATCGTCGTGCGCCACCAAGTATTGCAGGCGTGCTTCCAGCACTTTGAGTTCGGCCAGTTCCGTGACCAGTTCGGTTTCGCGGCTGCGGCGCAGTTCCCACTCTTCCTTGAGGCACATGGCGGAGATCAGCCGCGGCAGCAGTTCCACGCTGCGCATCGGTTTGTAGAGGATGTCGGTGGCGCCGGCATCGTAGGCCGCGCGGGCCGCGTCATCGTCCCACAATGCCGACGGGCTGAGCATGATGACCGGTACGCCGGCCCATTCCTCGTAGGCGCGCAGGGTACGGCACAGTTCCTGACCGTCCATGTCCGGCAGGTTGAAGCACAACAGCAGGGCACTGATCGGGTCGCGGTACAGGCTGAGGCGCATCTGCTCCAGCGCCTCGGCGCCGCTGTGGGAACTGATGACGTTGCTGAAGCCGCCCTTCTT
>JBGPWJ010000248.1:0-3911 GCA_041492115.1 Gammaproteobacteria bacterium | reverse complement strand
GCTGCAACGGCGCTTGCCACCCTGGATCGGCAACTCGGCACGCAGGATGGACAAGGTCTGGTGCTGGTGCGTGCCCTGGCACAAGTGGCGGGCCGCTATCAGCATGTCATCATCGATTGCCCGCCGGTGCTGGGCGTGCTGATGGTCAATGCGTTGGCCGCCTGCGACCACCTGATCATTCCGGTGCAGGCGGAGTTCCTGGCCTTGAAAGGGCTGGAACGCATGCTCAATACGCTCACTATGATTGCGCGCTCACTGCGCAAGGCGCTGCCGCACACCATCGTGCCGACCTTGTTCGACCGGCGCACGCGCGCCTCAACCGACAGCTTGCAGTTACTGCAGGAGCGTTATCACGGGACGCTCTGGGAAGGCGTGATCCCGATCGATACTCAGTTCCGCGAGGCCAGCCGCGAGGGCATACCCTTGCCGTTGGCGCAACCCAAGGCGCGCGGCACACTCGCCTATGCTGAGTTGCTGACCGAATTGCTCGACATCTCGCAACCCGTTGCCGCGACGGCGGTGTCATGAATACACACATTGAAAGCAGCGACGATGGAGCGGAACTGCAGGCCGTGATGGGCGATTATTTTGCTGCCTTGCTGCACGAATCGGTTGAGTCGCCCGCGCAGTCCGTGGCCGAAGCTGTGACCGCTACTGCCGATGCCGCACAGCCCGTCGCTGTACCGAGTTATCAACTGATCCGCATCGGCGGTCTGACACTGGGCATCCCGATGCATGCTATCGCCGAAATCGTGACCGCGCCGTCGCAATGGACGTCGCTAAGCGACGCGCGCGCCTGGGTGCTGGGCAGTTACAGCGGCCGTCCGGAAATCTACACGGTGGTCGATACCGCGGCGCTGCTGGTACCGGGCGGCACGCTGCAAGCGGCCGCTGTCGGCAGCAATGCAGTATTGCTCGCCGGTCTGCGCTGGGCACTCGCCTGCGACGGCATCGGCGAACAGATCACGCCCGACCCCGCGCAGGTCAACTGGCGCGGCGCGCAGGGCAAACGGCCCTGGCTGGCCGGCACGGTGCGCACCCCGAGCTGTGCCTTGCTCGACATCCCCGAATTGATCAGGCTTCTTGAGGCTTGATCCTGGGAAAAATACCCAAAAATACTTCCACTCTCTCCGTGAGAGAAAGCACCGTAGGGGCGGGTCTAAGACCCGCCCTGCGTGAGCTTGAGAGAGTGCCAGGACCTGGGCGGGTCTCAGACCCGCCCCTACGTTTATTCGAGGTTATGTATTCCACACCCCCAGTCGCCGCGTCGCGCGCTGCTGGCATGAAATCTGCTCCCTGTAGTAGTGACCGCGGCCGTGTCCGCTTTTTGACTGGCCGATCCGCGGGTGTAGAGCCAACCCCGAGCATGAGGGCGTAAACGATGAGTTCCATGGTACAGAGCGCCAATGATCCGACCCTGCGCTGGGTGACCTTTCACCTCGGTGAGGAGGCCTATGGCATCAATGTGATGCAGGTTCAAGAGGTATTGCGCGTCAGCGAGATCGCGCCGGTGCCCGGCGCATCGCATTACGTGATGGGCATTATCAATCTGCGCGGCAATGTGGTGACGGTCATCGATACCCGCAGCCGGCTGGGTCTGCCGCCCAGAGAGGTCGATGATTCCTCGCGCATCGTTATCATCGAGGCGGGCAAACACGTGGTCGGCATCCTGGTCGACAGCGTCGCCGAGGTGATCGAACTGCGCCTGTCCGAGGTCGAATCCGCCCCCAATGTCGGCGGCGAAGACAATTCGAAGTACATACAGGGCGTCGCCAGTATCGATGGCGAACTGCTCATCATGGTGGATCTTAACAAGCTGCTGAGTGACGAGGAATGGATGGCGCTCGGCTCCATGTAACGAGGTGAGGTAGCGTATGGCGGATATCAGGGAAATCACACCGCTGCATCCAACCTGGCCGGTGCGGCCGTCCGATCCGTCGGGCGAACGCCGGCAGCAGCCGCCACCGCGTCCCAAGCAACCTCCGGCGCAGGAGCGTCACGACGACGATGAAGACGACCAGCATATCGATGACTACGCCTGATCCGGCCGTGATCGTGGATTTCCTGCGCACTTACGCCTGGGAATGTGCTGCCGTCGCTGTGGCCGTTGTCGTCATGGGCTTGGTAATAATGACAGCTATTGTGATGCGGCGCCGTCACCGTCAGCGTGCCGCCGCCAGTGCGGCCGAGTTACAGGCCTTGCGCACCGACCTGGGTGCAATGTGCGCGAGCATCGCCGGCTTCGGCGAGCGCCTGGTGCGTATCGAGCAACAACTGCGCAGCGTCGGTGACCGCCAGGAACAGTTGGAACTGCGCCCGGGCGGCGAACGTTCCTACGCGCACGCCATCCGCATGGTGCAGAAAGGCGCTGATGTGGATGAACTGGTGGCAAGCTGCGGCATCAATCGCGGCGAAGCGGAATTGCTGCTGCGCGTGCACGGCATGGCGCAGGCGAGTTAGACCTGACTGATTGACGTGCGGTATGGGTAATGACTGAGCCAATCAGCGGCGTGGCCACCCGCCTTGGTAGACGTGTTACGCGGCTGATTCGTGGTGAACATCCCAGCCGGGAAATACAAGAACAGCCGGGTGGCACTTCAACGCCCTGGCAAGTATCTTGGCTCTCTCAACGCCAAGGCTAACACGATCATTCTCGATAGCCGAGAGGGTGGACTGGGGAATGCCGGTCAGATCAGCAAGTTCGTTTTGACTCAACTCCTGCAGCTCTCGCAATATTCGAACTGACTCACCAACCGATACTTCTATGGTCTTTTGCGCTTTTCGATAATTCTTCATATTCACTTCCTCCGATAATCGTGCGGAGTCACGCTAACGCTCCGGTTCAGCGGCGGGCCGCGCAGCGGACCGTCCGCTGCAACCGATTGTTAGGCCGCCCTCACTGACGCACATAGCGCAAGTGTGTGGCAGCTGGACCATCAAGAACCTTGTCAATGCGAAACTGCTGCCCGGGCTCGCGTAGGTTCTCGAAGAGACGCCGCCCGCCGCCGAACAACACGGGTGCCAAGGCGATTTCCAGCTCGTCAACGACACACAGGTTCAGGTACTGCTGGATCACATCCGCTCCACCCGCGATACGAATATCACGACTGCCTGCGGATTTCCGAGCCAGCTCAAGGGCACGCTCCGGCCCGTCATTGATGAAGTAAAAGGTCGTCCCACCCGGGCGCGCCCAGGGTTCGCGTTTCTCATGGGTAAGAACGTATACCGGTGTGTGAAACGGAGCCTCCTCTGGCCAGGCGCGCTCGCCTTGGTCGAACATTCGCTTGCCCATAATGTTGGCACCGATGCGCTCCGTGGTGCTGCGAAGCAGGTCATTGACCGGGCCGGTCTCTCCCCCTGGTCCGAGCTTGAGGTTCTCGCGGATGTACTGTTGATTGAGGGCCCAGGCCATCAGCGCACCCCACTTAGCGCCCCAGTTCTTGTACTCAGGCTTGTCCCAATTCTCCATGGTCATTCCTTCCGGTGCCATGTAGCCATCGAGGCTAAGTCCAATGTTGACGAATACTTTGCTCATGATCTTCCTCTCGCATGTTCGGATGTCGGCCTAACTATGGATTATACGGAATTATTTCCGTATAACATCCAAAATTAGCGTGTTATACTGAAACAACGACAAGCTTTTTGTTTGGCGGCACAATCGGTTTGCCTTACGAACATACATCCAGATCAAGCATAAAGACCTTAAAACCTAAATCGGCAACGAGCCTTGCAATCCGCTCAACGCGCGGGCACTCTTCGCGCCCGCCACGCGGAAAATCCCGCCCACGCCGAGCGCGCGAGCATTAAGACGATGATCGCCATCAACGCGGCGTTGACAAACGCGATGGGCTGCGTATCGATCCGCGTGATACTAAACGGAAGCATCTCGACATGCCATCCCGATCCATCAT
>JBGPWJ010000186.1:0-5320 GCA_041492115.1 Gammaproteobacteria bacterium | reverse complement strand
GTTACGGCGGTAACACCGGTTCGAAACCGATAGGGAGCGCTATGTATAATCAATGACTTAGGAGGTGGCAAAAAAAGTCACCTCCAAATGTCGCCAGTATGTCGCCTGAGGGTATCGATGACCGATTATGCAATTGCGGCACCCTGCTGTAGCAGGGTAAAAAGTTCAGTCATGGAACATCCACGATGATGTATTTATGGACTTTATGCTTGTTTTAGACGCTTTGATGATGTAGGTGGGTATTGTCATGTTTTTACATCCTATCCCCTAGGATAGGATATGGATGTCGCCGAAATGTCGCCGAAATTCTGGCGACATTTGAGAAATGTTGTTTCTAGGAATATGTTGTAAGTACTTGTAATATATGGCGCTCCCTACCGGTTTCGAACCGGTGTTCCCGCCGTGAGAGGGCGGTGTCCTAGGCCGCTAGACGAAGGGAGCGATGTAGTGCGGACGACTCGCAAGGGATGCTATTATACGCACACATGTGGATAGCTCAAGTTGCAATGCTGTGTAAGAACCTCGCTAAGGCAGGCCAGACAATCACCACGCCCACGATTATTCCCCGCGCCGAGCACGTGATCTCACGGGCGCAGATCAGTGACTACGCGCTGAAAGTCCTCTATCGCCTCAACCAAGCCGGTTATGAGGCCTATCTGGTCGGCGGCGGTGTGCGCGACCTGCTGCTGGGGCGCGAACCCAAAGACTTCGACGTTGCCACCAATGCCACGCCCGAGCAGGTCAAGGAACAGTTCCGCAACTGCCGCTTGATCGGCCGCCGCTTCCGCCTCGCGCATGTGCACTTCGGCCAGGTGATCATCGAGGTCGCCACCTTCCGCGCGCCGCACGACAGCGTCGATGTCGGCGATGAGGATGGCGAAGAAGACAGCAACGACCGGCGCATCGAGAACGGCCGCATCGTCCGCGACAATGTCTACGGCAGTCTGGAAGAAGATGCTTGGCGCCGCGACTTCACCATCAATGCCTTGTACTACAACGTCGCCGATTTCTCGGTGGTGGATTACGTCGGTGGCATGGACGACCTCAAGCGCGGCCAATTGCGCCTGATCGGCGACCCCGAGCAGCGTTACCGCGAGGACGCCGTGCGCATGCTGCGTGCCGTGCGCTTTGCCGCCAAGCTGGGCTTCGATATCCACGCCGCTTCGGAACAGCCGATCTTCAAGCTCGGTGGCCTGCTGCGTGAGATTCCGCCGTCGCGTTTGTTTGAAGAGGTTCTCAAGCTGTTCATGTCCGGGCAGGCGGTGCAGGTCTTCGAGTTGCTGCGCCATTACCATTTGTTCGATCATCTGTTCCCGCAGACCGAGGCCAGCCTGAGCCGCGAGGAACAGGGTTTTCCGATCATGCTGGTGGTGAAGGCGCTGGCCAACACCGATGCGCGCATCGCCGCGGGCAAGCCGGTCACGCCGGCGTTCCTGTTCGCCGCGCTGCTCTGGGAGCCGGCCCGTCTGCTCGCGGAGCAGAAGCGCGCCGCGGGCATGGACGACATCGAGGCCCTGGCCGAGGCGGGCGATGAAGTGGTCGGCAAGCAGGTCAAGAGCATCACCATACCCAAGCGCTTCACGCTGCCGATGCGCGAGATATGGAATATGCAGCCGCGCTTCGAGAACCGCAGCGGCAAGCGTCCGCAGCGTCTGCTTGGCCATCCGCGCTTCCGTGCCGCGTATGATTTTCTGTTGCTGCGCGCCGAGTCCGGCGAGGCGGACATGGAGTTGGCGCAATGGTGGACCGACTTCCAGCGACTCGATCACGATCCGCAGGATGTCGTCCACACACCGGAAGAGCCCAGCAAGCGCCCGCGCCGACGCCGGCGCCGTAGTCGCAGCGATGCGCCTGCTGGCAACACACCCGAATGAGCCATGACGCCTGCGCTCCGCGCCGGCGTCACCACTCCACAGCGCTGCGTCCCGATTGCCGACCATGCACCTCGACACTAAAGCCACAGCATTCGACACTGCCGTGATCCGTGCCTTCGTCGGTCTGGGCAGCAATCTCGATGATCCGCAGGCGCAACTGCGGCGTGCCTTGCAAGCGCTGTCTGAACTTCCCCATACGCAACTCGCCGCGCATTCCGGTCTGTACCGCAGCGCGCCGCTCGGCGGCCTCGATCAGCCCGATTACCTCAATGCCGTTGCCGCGCTGGATACGCGCTTGTCCGCACCGGCGCTGCTCGCCGCGCTGCAAGCAATCGAAGACCGGCAGGGCCGCGTGCGCAGCGCGCAGCGCTGGCAGGCGCGCACGCTCGACCTGGATCTGCTGCTGTATGGCGAACAGCAGTTGCAGGATGCCGCACTGACGGTGCCGCATCCCGGCATGGCGGAGCGAGCCTTCGTGTTGTATCCCTTGCAGGAGATCGCGCCGGATCTGGTTATACCCGGGCTTGGCGAACTGTCTGTCTTGATCGCGAAATGTCCGCGCGCCGATCTGCACTGTCTGGGCAGTACTGAATGACCATCGCCGCGCCGCGTTATATCGCCATCGAGGGACCGATCGGTGTCGGCAAGACCAGCCTGGCGCGACGCATGGCCGAGAGCTTTGGTAGTGAATTGATGCTGGAAGGCGCGATCGACAATCCGTTCCTGGAACGCTTCTATCAGAACCCGCGTCAGGCGGCCTTGTCCACGCAGCTGTATTTTCTGCTGCAACGCGCCCGGCAGATGCAGGACCTGCACCAGGGTGACATGTTCCAACCGGTCTGGGTGGCGGATTTTCTCATGGACAAGGACCGGCTGTTTGCCGAAGTCACGCTGGACCCTGATGAACTGAAGCTCTATGAGCAAGTCTATGCCCAACTCACCATCGATGCGCCCAAACCTGATCTGGTGATTTATCTGCAAGCCCCGGTGGAAGTCCTGCACAAGCGCATCGCCAAACGCGGCATCGCCTACGAACGCTGGATCGAGAGCGGCTACCTAAAGCGTCTGTCCGACGCCTATACACGTTTTTTCTATCACTACGACGCCGCGCCGCTGCTGATCGTCAACGCCGCCGAGATCGACCCGATCGGCAACGATGCGGACTATAATCAGCTTCTGGAGCAGGTGAAACAGGTGCGCAGCGGCCGACATTACTTCAATCCACTGCCGCTGGGGTTGTGAATGGGTTTTGAATTGTTAAACGCAAAGATGCAAAGGACGCAAAGGACGCAAAGGACGCAAAGTATTTTTGAATATTCAATTAGTGAATCGGTGATTAATTCGTCACTAAAAAAGTGAGTCCCCTCTCCCTCTGGGAGAGGGCCAGGGTGAGGGAAATCAATTCAGTGTTTTATCCCTCTCTCCAACCCTCTCCCCACTTGCACGGAAAGGTAACACGGTAACTGACATGTCGGAGCAAGTGCCAACACAAGTAACCGTAGCCACGCTCGCCGCCATGAAACGCGCCAGCGAGAAGTTCGCCTGCCTGACCGCCTACGACGCGAGCTTCGCCGCTGTGCTCGATGCGGCCGGGATCGAGCTGATAATGGTCGGTGATTCGCTGGGCATGGTGGTGCAGGGCCATGACTCGACGCTGCCGGTGCGCATGGAGGATATGATCTATCACAGTCAGTGTGTGGCGCGCGGCAGCCGACGCGCGCTGCGTGTAGTCGATATGCCGTACAAGAGTTACGACACGCCTGAGGAGGCGCTGAATAACGCGACACGGTTGATGCAGGAAGGGCAGGCGCAGATGGTGAAGCTGGAAGGCGGTGCGGTGCAGATCGAGACCGTGCGGCAACTCACTGCGCACGGCATTCCGGTGTGCGGGCATCTCGGACTGTTGCCGCAGTCGGTGCAGCAGTCTGGTGGTTACCGTGTGCAGGGCCGCGATGCCAAAGATGCACAGACAATACTCGCCGATGCCAAGTCATTGCAGTCGGCCGGCGCGGCATTGCTCGTCGTGGAATGCGTGCCGGCCAGTCTCGGTCGCGACATCACGCAGGCGCTGGAAATTCCAGTGATCGGCATCGGTGCCGGACCGGACTGCGACGCTCAGGTGCTGGTACTGTACGACATGCTCGGCATCACGCCCGGCAAGCGCGCGAAATTCGTCAAGGATTTTATGGCAGGCGCCGGCAGCGTGCAGGCGGCGGTGGAAAGTTATGTGCAGGCGGTCAAGACCGGCAGCTATCCGGCGCCGGAGCATTGCTATTAGTGGGCGATGTGGCCGGTGCTTATTTTCGATCCCCCTCACCCTGGCCCTCTCCCGGAGGGAGAGGGAATGATAATCCTGGCACTTTACCGGTCGACCGGTTCCTGGATATTGCAGCGACCGAATCCGTAGCCAAAATCTGCGCGGCACGAATTCAAGCACATCCTCATTCATCAGGTTTCACAATGAAGACTGTCACGACCATCGCTGAAATCCGCAAACAACTTGCCGACTGGCGGGCGCACGGCGAGCGCATCGCTTTTGTGCCGACCATGGGCAATCTACACACCGGCCATCTGCAGCTGCTGACACAGGCGCAACGCTTTGCGCCGCACACCGTGGTGAGCATCTTCGTCAATCCGCTGCAATTCGGTCCCAGCGAGGATTATCAGAGTTATCCGCGCAGTCTGGAGGCCGACAGCGTGCAACTCGCCGCCGAAGGTCTGGATGTGCTGTTCGCGCCGAAGGTGGGGGAGATGTATCCGGAGGGCACCGAGTCGATGACGCGCGTTGAGGTGCCGGAGTTGTCGAGTATCCTTTGTGGTGTCACGCGTCCAGGACATTTTACCGGCGTGGCCACGGTAGTGACGAAGCTACTCAATATTGTGCAGCCCGATGTTGCGCTGTTCGGCGAAAAAGATTACCAGCAGTTGCTGGTGATCCGTCGCGTGGTCGCCGATCTGTGTCTGCCTGTCGAGATCGCCGGCGTGCCGACAGTACGCGAAGCCGACGGACTGGCGATGAGTTCGCGCAACGCCTATCTGTCGGATGCCGAGCGCGCCCGCGCACCGTTGTTGTACCAGACGCTGCTGGAAGCAGTTCAGCGCCTGCAGCACGGCGTCGACGATTTCGCCGCGCTGGAGGCCGAAGCGGTGGCCCGGTTGCGTGAATCCGGATTTCGACCCGATTACATCAGCGTGCGCTGCGCGCAGGACCTTGCCGAACCTACGCTCCAGGACAGTGCGCTGATTGTGCTGGGTGCCGCCTGGCTGGGTAAGACGCGGTTGATCGACAATGTCAGGATGTAGGCCGGGCAGAGCGCAGGGCTGCTGAAATTTCCTGGGCTTATTGCCGTCAAGATGCCAAGAGCAGTGAGCAATTTGCGGCAATACCGCATTGATAGTATTGAAAACCAGTGTGTCCTGAACGTTCCAGGCTTTGCATTCCGGGT
>JBGPWJ010000075.1:0-10444 GCA_041492115.1 Gammaproteobacteria bacterium | reverse complement strand
GCTGTTGCCCTGCAAGGCTTCGACCAGCATGAGTTCGCGGGCTGCGGTGCTGAGTACGCTGGCGCCGCTGAGCGGCTGGGCTTCGACCCAACCGCGCAGCGTGTCGATGTGCGGACCGAGCAGGGCGCTGTGGCCGCGCTGTTCCGCCAGGCTCTGTAGATGTCGGCGCAGACGCGCGCCGGCTTGGCGTTCAGCCAGCAGCACCACCACCGAATCGAGATCCGGTAAATGCGCTTGGCAACGCGCCAGCAGGCGCGCCGCGGTTACAGCGAGGGGATCGTCAGCGTAGGGAACCCAGTGAATGGCGCCGCTGCCGGCCGCTGCGGGCGCGCCGCTCATGTCCGGCCGACACAGCCGCGGCGCGCCGTCTGCGGCGACGTAAGCGTGTCAGCGCTCCAGCAGTTTGAGTTTGTCGGGCTTGCCGTTCCACTCGTCGGCATCGGGCGGGGGATCCTTCTTGCGGTTGATGACCGGCCAGCTCTGGGCGAGTTCGGCATTGAGTGCGGTGAAGGCACGCTGCGATTCCGGCACGTCATCCTCAGCGAAGATGGCTTCCGCGGGACACTCCGGTTCGCACAGCGTGCAGTCGATGCACTCTTCCGGGTCGATGACCAGACAATTGGGGCCTTCATGGAAGCAGTCCACGGGACAGACTTCGACACAATCGGTGAATTTACATTTGATGCAGTTTTCCGTGACGACGAAGGTCATGGCGGTCTCCGATAAGATGCACCGGTATGGTAATCACATTCGATGGATTTGGCGAGTGGCAGATCTTGGCATGGGCGCACTGCCGTAGTAACAGTCTGTCCTGCGCAGGGTCAGGGATGTGAAGTGGTGTGGCAATCACCACAGCAAAGCAGACAGGGCCTCCCTGACCTGTCTGCTTATCCACAAAAAACTAAGTCAACCCGCCCGCGGGCGGGCTGGGTCGCGACTCAGAAGTGTGTGCCGATACCGACGGCGAGTGCCCAGGGATTGATATCGACATCCACTGTACCAAACCCGCCACTCAGAGTTCCTTTGGTCTTGATGTTCATGTACCAGACCGAGGCATTTAAGAACCAATCCTTGTTCAGATCGACATCGACGCCAGCCTGCGCGGCCAAGCCCCAGGAGTCATCCAAATTGAGATCTATACCCGACAAGGGGCCGGTTGTTTTGGTGCTGAAGAAAGTCGTGTAATTGATGCCGGCGCCGACATAAGGACGGATATTCGACTGCGGGTTGAACATGTAGTCGACTACCAAGGTTGGCGGCAGCTCTTTGGTTTCAGCGATCTTGACGCCATTGGCGGTCGTGCCCTTGCCCTTGATGTCGTGCTTGAAAGGCACTGCGCCGAGTAGTTCGACGTTGACGTTCGGGGTGATCATGTAAGCGATGGTCAGTTCGACGTTTGTCGCGCTATCGACGCTGACCTGGGAGCCTGCCGGCAAACCGGTGACATCGCTACTGCTGTCGTTTGGGCTGACATAACCGATGCCGCCGCGCACCAGCCAGTCGCCCTGGTTGACGGCGAAGGCGCTCGAGCAGGACAGGGCCAGGGCGGCTGTCAACACGGCGGGCATAACACGCTTGAAGTTATGGTATTGCATAGCAGCACTCCTCAGTAGATTGTCCGGAAACTCACTGTGCTTGCACGTCGGTGTCGCGAAGAAACGGCATGCAAGTCAATGGAGCTATTGTCCGGAAGGAGTGCCCCAATTTCTTTGATGTGCATCAATGGCCAGCGATGCACACGTGTAATGGTGGGAGGTGTTAGATTTGGTCTTACCCATTCTGCGTTCTGATAATTATGTTATTCAGCGGATGTGCAGTGAGTGTTAGTGAGACACAGGGGATGGAAATGAAGTTTTGCGAATCAGGACGTGGCGCTGCTGACACGGTTACGGCCGCCTTCTTTTGCAGCGTACAACGCCTTGTCCGCCGCGCCGATGAGTTCGGCTGCCGGCAGGTCGCCCTGGGCTTTGAAGGAGGCGACGCCGAGGCTGATGGTGACGTGATCGCAACACTTCGAGAAGCTGTGCTCCAGGTTGAGCGTTTCGATCGCGCAGCGCAGCCGTTCGGCCACAATCATGGCGCCTTGCACGTCGGTCTTGGGCAGCACCACCACGAATTCCTCGCCACCGTAGCGCGCCATCAGATCGCCGGGGCGGCGCATCGCCCCGTTGAGCGCCCACGCCACCTGCTTGAGGCAGTCGTCGCCTTGCTGGTGGCCGTAGTTGTCGTTGTAGAACTTGAAGTAGTCGATGTCGATCAGGATCAGTCCCATCTCCAGACATTCACGTGAGCTGCGGCGCCATTCGGCGTCAAGGTATTCGTCGAAGCGGCGACGGTTGGCGATACCGGTGAGACCGTCCAGCGACGACAGGCGGCGCAGTTCGGAATTGGACTCCTCAAGTTGTTTCTGCGTTTCGTGCAGGGCCTTGAAGGCCTCGTCGCGCTGTTGCTGGGTCAGATAGCTGTTGGAGTGCGCGCGGATGCGCGCGATCAGTTCGATCTTGTCCGGCAGCTTGACTAGGTAATCGTTGGCGCCGTTGGTGAAGGCGTCGCTCTTGATCTTGGGGTCTTCCTTCGAGGACAGCACGATCACGGGGATCTCGCGCGTGGCCGGGTTGGCGCGGAAGAAACGCATCAGCGTCATGCCGTCGATATCGGGCATGACCAGGTCCTGCAGAATCAGCGTCGCATTGATCTCGGTGGCCTTGTTGATGGCCAGGCGCGGGTCGCTGCAATAATGGAATTCGATGTCTGGCGCATCCATGAGCATGCGGCGTATGCCTTCCGCCACCATGGCCTGATCGTCCACCAACAGCACCACAGCCCGTTGCGTGGTGTCGGGTAGGAGTACGGCTGTCGTGGTATCAAGGTTCGTAGACATGATCTTTTCCATAATCGATTTTTATTTGCCCATCTGGGCGAATGCGCTACTAACGCTGGCAGCGATTTGTTCCAGCCCGAGGACTTCCTGCGCCGCACCGAGTTCTACCGCCGCCCTGGGCATCCCATAAACCGCACAACTCGCCTTGTCCTGGGCGATGGTGTGATGGCCCTTGTTGCGCATCGCCAGCAGACCATTGGCGCCGTCCCGGCCCATGCCGGTCAGCAGCACACCCAGCGCCGGTCCCTGCCACTGCGTCGCGATGCTTTCGAAGAACGCATTCACTGAAGGCCGGAACGGGTAGTCGACAGGGTCGCTAGTGTAACCCACAGTGCCGTCGGACCGTAGTATAAGGTGATCCTTGCTGCCGGCCACCAGCACCACGCCGGGCGTAGGGCGATCACCGGGCTGCGCGACTCTGACCGGCAACTTACACTGGGCACTCAGCCACTCGGCAAAGCTGCTCAGAAACTGCTCGTCCATATGCTGCGCCAGCAGTACCGCGCCCTGGAATTTATCGGGCAGTCCGGCCAGCAGCGAGACCACCGCCGCCGGACCGCCGGTCGAGGCGCCGATCGCCAGCAGGCAGGTTCCCTTACCTGTGCCTTTGACAGGCTTGGCTTCGATGCCGCGCGCCCCGAAACGGTTGCCACCGTTGATCAGGCGGCCGATGTTGGCGATTTTCCGCAGCAGGTCCTCCTTGCCGGTGCCCTGGCCGTCCGCGCCCAGTATCGGTGTATTGAGGGCATCGAGTGCCCCGGCGCCCATGGCCTCGAATACCTTGGCGCCATTGCCCTGTATGGTGGCGGTGATGACCAGAATGGCGCAGGGCGTGTGGGTCATGATCTGGCGCGTCGCCACCACACCGTCCATCACCGGCATGATCAGATCCATCAGGATCAGATTGGGTGTGTCCTGCGCGCAGCGTTCCACCGCCTCGGCGCCGTTGTAGGCCAGCCAGGCAATCTCGTGTTCCGGCGCAGTGGCGATCACGCGCCGCAGGCTTTCCACGGCCAGCAGTGAATCATTTACTATGGCGATACGCATCTGTTACCTGCTGTTCAATGTCTATCAGATGTAGGGTGGGCAGCTTTGCTGCCCACGCGTGGGCAACGAGTTGCCCACCCTACGGAATACTTGTTCAAGCCGCCCCAATCAAATCAGCCACTGCATCCAGCAGCGTCTCATCATGGAAGCTGCCCTTGGTGATGTAGTAATCCGCACCGGCTTCCAGGCCGCGGTTGCGGTCTTCCTCGCGATCCTTGTACGACACGATCATGACCGGGATGTTTTTCAGGCGCGGGTCCTGCTTGATGTGGCTGACGAACTCGATGCCGTTCATGCGCGGCATGTCGATGTCGCTGATCACCAGATCGTAGCGGCCGGTGCGCACGGCGTTCCAGCCGTCCATGCCGTCCACCGCCACATCGACGTCGTAGCCGCGGGTCTGCAGCATGTTGCGTTCCACTTCGCGGATGGTGATGGAGTCATCCACCACCAGTATGCGCTTGGCGCTGCGGCTGGTTTCCTGCTCACTACCCTGGCTGACCTTGTTGAGCCGACCACCGTTGACCAGGATTTCAATGCTGCGCAGCAGATCATCGACATCGACGATCAGGGCCGGCGTGCCATCTTCCATGAAGGCGGCGGCGCTGATGTCACGGACCTTGCCGAGGCGCGGGTCCAAGGGCCGTACCACCATATTGCGCTCGCCCATGAAGCGATCGACGATCAGGCCGAAGCGGTGATTGCGATCGCCGATGACGATCACCGACAACACCTCGTTGTCATGCGGCGCATCGTCGAGTTCCAGCACTTGGTTGGCGGTGACGATGCCGATGTGCTGGCCGTTGAGTGTGAAATACTGTCGGCCCTCCACCAGGTCGATGGCCTGCTTGTCCAGCTTCAGTGTGTGATCGATGCGTGCCAGGGGGAAGGCGTAGATCTCGCCGGCGATCTCCACCAGCAGGGCGCGGATCACTGACAGTGTCAGCGGCAATTGCATCTGGAAGCGTGTGCCCTTGCCGTGCTGCGTGCTGGTGCGGATCACGCCGCGCATTTCCTGCATGACGCTGTGCACCACATCCAGGCCGACGCCGCGGCCGGAGGTTTCCGTGACCTGGTCGCGGGTCGAGAAGCTCGGCAGGAATAAAAACTCCAGCAGTTCGGTGTCGGACAACTGCGGCGCCATCTCGGTGGTGACCAGGCCTTTCTGCACGATCTTGCCGCGCAGTCTTTCCAGGTCCACGCCGCGGCCGTCGTCGCTGACGGTGATCGACAGCATGCCGGAGTTGTGCATCGCTTCCAAGATGATGGTGGCCTGCGCCGGCTTGCCGGCGGCCTGACGTTCCGCGGGTGTGTCGACGCCGTGATCGAGCGCGTTGCGCAACAGATGATTCAACGGCGCCTCGACCTTTTCCAGGATGTCGCGATCGACCTGGGTATTGAGGCCGCGGATTTCCATGCGCACATCCTTGCCGAGCTTGCGGGCCAGATCACGCACCATGCGCTGGAAGCCGTGCACGCCGTCGGCGAACGGCCGCATGCGGCTGGCGATGACTTCACGATTCAGTCGCGAGGACAGATTGCTGGTGCGCCGGTCGTATTCCTCCAGCTCGGTGAGCCGGTCGCTGAGAATCAGCCGGCAGTCGCCGGCCTTGCGGCGCGCGTCCTTGAACAGGCTGGTCGCATATTCATTCAGATTCGGACCGCCGATGATGTCCCAGAGGTGATCGAGCACGGTGATCAGTTCGGCCTGACGGCGTTTCACCTGCAGCAAGGCATCGGCATACGGCCGCAGCCAGCGTGCGCCGACCAGCGCCTCCCCGGACAGACCCATCAGGCGGTTGAGGCTTTCGGCGGAGACGCGCACGGCATTGTCCTGGGTCGCTGCTGCGGATGCGACCGGTGCCGACGCCGTCGTGGCCGGCGCTTGCGGTGCGGCAGCGAGCAGCATTGGTGCTGCAATGCCGGCCTTGATCGCCGCGAAGGCCGCAAGCAGTGCGTCGATCAGCGCCTGGTTCGCCTGCAGCCAAGCGGCGTGATCCTGATTGGCGGGCTGCGCGATCTGCGTCAGCGTATCAACGCCTTTCAGCAAGGCATCGACGCCGTCCGGTTGCAGGATGACGGCGCCCTGCTGTGCCGCGACGAAGCAATCTTCCATGGCGTGCGCGATGCGCACCGCGCCGTCGAGATTGACCATGCGCGCGGCGCCTTTGACGGAATGGGCGGCGCGCATCAGCCGTTCCAGGCGATCCATGGCGGTGGGGTTCTGCTCCAGTTCCAGCAGGTCGCGGGTCAGTGTCGCGACCTGGCCTTCGACTTCGTTGCGGAATAATTCGAGCATGGAAGCCGCGGCGGGATCGAACTCGGTGGGCGAAGGTGCGGCGACGACCGGTGCGGGCGCCGCGGCGATAACGCTGATGGGTGCCGGGCTTGGTGCTGTGGCGGTGCACAAGCCGGCCAGTTCGCACACTTGGGCATCGAGTTGACTTTGTGTCGCGGTGAGCCAGTCGGCGAAGCTCTCCGCGGGTGTGGCGCCGATGGTCTTCAGAGTATCGACGCCTTTGAGCAGCGTGTCGATCTGATCGGCGCCGAGTGTCACCGTGCCTTGCTGGGCGGCGACGAAGCACTCTTCCATGGCGTGCGCGACCCGCACGGCGCTGTCGATACCGACCATGCGCGCCGCGCCTTTGATGGAGTGGGCGGCGCGCATCAACTGTTCGAGTTGTGACGCGTCACCGGGCCGCTGTTCGAGTTGCAGCAGGCCCGCGCTGAGAATGGCGGTCTGCCCCTCGGCTTCGATTCGGAACAGATCGAGCATGGACAGGTTGGCGAAATCGGTGCCGTCGTTAGCCATCCTGCAACCTCTTCGCCAGGGTATAGAGCAGCAGTTCGTGGTCGAGGCAGGCGATGCGTTTGTCGCCCAGTTCCAGCATGCCGCGGGTGTAGGTGGCCTTGGCCAGTGTCACGCTGGCGGGCGCTGAATGCAGATCGTTGTCGTTGAAGCGTTCGATGCCCAGCACTTCGCTGACCGGGAAGACGAATTGTTCGCTGTCCTTGCCGATGACCGCCAGCCGCTGGTAGTGGCGGACCTTGTTGCCTTTGTCGAGTTTGTCGCCCTTGTCGAGATTGAGCAGCTTGCCGAGTGAAACGCACAATTTGAGTTCGCCGCGGATGTTGACGAGGCCGAGCAGTATGTTGTTGGAGCGGTGCGGCAGGCGATGGATCGGGCGCATTTCGGTGATTTCGCTGAACAGATCGGCGGGCAATCCTATCCATTCATCGCCAAGACGGAACACCACCATCGTGCGCGTGTCGCGCTGCCGTTGGGGCTTTTCCTGACTGAGCACTGTGCGCCATTCCTGCTGGTAACCGTCCGGCAGTGCGCGCTCCAGAATGCGCCGACCGGTCTCGGCGTAAACCTCGCAGTTGCGGCAGTGCACCACCGCGTCGAGCTTCGGGCAGCGCGGCGTCTCGCGACCCCAGACACCGATGCGGTTCCAGCAGTCGTGGATCTCGATCGGCAATGTCACGGGCGGATTCATGCGCCTCCTCCGTCAGGTGTTTTGAGGCGATCACGGACGCGCTGGGCGCGTTGCCGGAATTGTTGTGCGCCTTGCAGATCGGACTGCTGTTCGGCGAGCACGGCAAGCTGCACCAGTGCTTCGTAGTGATTCGGGTCGAGGTACAGCGCCTTGCGCAGGTACTCATCGGCCTGGGCCTTGTTGCCCGCCGCATCGCGCACCAGACCGAGCAGATAATAGGCCTGGGCGCTGGGGCCGTTGTCCTGCAGATAGGTCTCGCACAGTGCGGCCGCTTCGACCAGGTGCCCCTGATTGGCGCACTGGAAGGCATCGTCCAGTGTGTTGTTCGGCTTGGCTACGGGCGCGGCCACGGTGGCCGGTACGCTGGGCGGAGGGATGTCTGCAAAGGCGCGCGGCACCGGCGCCGTGGAGGTTTTGCGTCGGTCCTGCGGCACGCGTCGCTGCGGCTGGGCCGGTGCGTCACAGTCGTTCTGAGCGCGTCGGTCGCGCATGCGGCGCTCATCGCTGTTGCGATGAAAGGCGAAGGCCATCGGGTAACGCGTCGACGAGAACCAGCGGTTCAGTGCCAGCGAACCTTCGGCATGACCGAGGAACAGCACGCCGCTCTGCGCCAGCAGGCGGTCTAGCACCGAGATGGCGCGATCCTGTGTCGGGCGGTCGAAGTAGATGAGCAGGTTGCGGCAGAAGATGATGTCGTAGTGCCGGTCGCCGGGCATGAAGCTGGCGTCGAGCAGATTGGCGTTGATGAAGTTGACCGCGTGCCTGACGCGATCAACCAGCTGATAGGCGTTGCCGCTTTTCCTGAAGTGGCGATCGCGGAAGGACAGATCCTGATTGCGGAATGAATTTCTGGAATACAGGGCTTCCCTGGCGGCGATCAGATTGCGGGCGTTGATGTCCACCGCGTCAATGATGAACTGGGCCGGCTGGAAGCCGCAGTCGAGCAGGGTCATGGCGATCGAATACGGTTCCTCGCCGGTGGAGCAGGGCACGCTCAGAATTTGCAGCACATCGCTTGGGTGCGCGGGCAGCCATTCGTGTTTGGCGACGCCTTCGAGTGCGGTGAAGGACTGATGGGTACGGAAGAACCAGGTCTCCGGTACGGTCACGGTCTCCACCAGGTCGGTGAATTCCTGTGCGGAACCGGTCAGCTTCCGGTAGTACTCGGTGATGTCGCGGATGCCGCTGCTGGTCATGCGCTGCTGGATGGCGCGCAGAATGCTGGATGAGCCGACCGATGCGGAATTGAGACCGATGCGTTCCCGCAGCAGCAGTTCGATGGCGGCCTGCGCGCCGGAGGGTGCGACGTGCTGTGGTGCGATGGGCTTGGCGGAAGACATCTTCAAGCCGCCGTCGCGGGAGGAAACAACAGGGCGCGGACCTTGTCAGGTATCAGCTCATCGATGTCCATCAATTGCAGCATGCCGTTGGCGTCATTGCTGACCGGCCCGAGATAGGGCGCATCCGGTGTGGCCACGCCGGTGGCGACGAATTCGTCTCTCTCTCGCTTGGTGGTTTCGGTGACGCGTTCCGCCATCAGGCCAAGGATGTTCGGTGTGGCGCCGGCGGCGCTGTAGTTGACCAGGATGATACGGGTACTCATGCAGACGCGGCTCGGGTAACTCTGGTTCATCCGGGTGATGTCCAGCACCGGCACCGGCGTGCCGCGGTAATTCAACACGCCGGCGACATAGTCCGGCGCGCGCGGGATTTCCTTCAGCTCGGCCAGAGGCACCACTTCGATGACCTGGCGCGCTTCAAGCGCGTAACGATGCTGGCCTAATGTGAAAAGCAGTAACAACATCACTTGCCTCTATGAAAAGCCTTATGGCCTGTGTCGTGCGATGAGCGTCATTGGCCGCAAATAAACGCGAATGAACGCAAATCAATCCGGAGTATTGGCGTTCATTCGCGTTCTTTTGCGGCTATATAAGCTTCTCTATCGCAACCCTTGCTGTGGTGATCAATTCACCTTGAAGCGCGACACGCCTTCCTGTAATCCGACGGCGGCCTGGTTCAGTTGCTGGATAGCGAAATTGGATTGCCGCAGTGATTCGGCGGTCTGCTGTGCCGTGTCGCTCAGTTGCGACATCGATTCGCTGATCTGTGACGCGCCGGTGGCCTGTGACTGCATGCCTTCGTTGACGGACTCGAAACGCGGGATCAATGCCTGCACCTGTTCGATGATGCGCGACAACTGGCCGCCCACTTGGCGCACTTCGTCGACGCCGCGACGGACTTCTTCGGAGAACTTGTCCATGCCCATGACACCGGCGGAGACCGCCGACTGCATCTCCTTGACCATCTGCTCGATGTCCCAGGTTGCCACGGCAGTCTGATCGGCGAGACGGCGGATCTCGGTGGCGACCACGGCGAAGCCGACGCCGTACTCGCCGGCCTTCTCGGCTTCGATGGCGGCATTCAGCGACAGCAGGTTGGTCTGGTCCGCCACTTTGTTGATGGTGGTGACGACGGTGTTGATGTTGGCGGCCTTCTCGTTGAGTACCGCCAGCTTGGAGCCGATTGAGGCGGTGGCCTCCATCATCTGTTTCATGGTGTCGGCCATGCGCTGCAACGAGGTCTGACCCGAGGCGGCCGATTCGGACGTTTCCCAGGCGACATGCGTCACCTCCGACATGGTCTTGACCAGATCCTTGGCAGTGGCCGAGATCTGCGAGACCGTTGCTTTGATCTCGTTGGTGGTCGCGGCCTGTTGGGTAACCGTCGCTTCCTGTTCCATGGCGGTGGCGGCGATCTCGGTGGCCGAGGAGGTGACCTGGATGCCGGACTGCTGCACCTGCGAAACCAGCGCATTCAAACCATCGAGCATTTTCTGTATGCCGTTCGCCACGTGATCGATGGTGTCGCCGCCGGAGAAGACCATCATCTCGCCGGTCAGGTCGCCGGCCGCGGTCTGAGCGACCACGTCGAGGATCAGATCGACCTTGCCTTTGATGATCTCGGTGACGTCGCGCTCGTGCTCGATGTGCTGCTGCATCGCCTTCGCCATCTCGTT
>JBGPWJ010000072.1:0-10787 GCA_041492115.1 Gammaproteobacteria bacterium | reverse complement strand
CGCCTCCAATATCAAACTTCGCTCGGCGGGGCCCCTTTAGATTCCCCGTCTCGCTGCGCGCTCGCGGTCGCTCGGCTGCGATTGTTCCTCGCGACTTCCCTCCGGCGCTCGCTTGCGGCCGCAGGCGCTTACATGTCAGCGCCACGTCGCGAACGCAGCGGAGCGAGCTGCGAAGAGCCGAGCGTAGCGCAGTGAGCTGGCCGGGGTGCAGGGGGCCCCGGCGATCCGAAAAAGTGCACCCGGCAGGACTTGAACCTGCGACCCCCGGTTTAGGACACCGATGCTCTATCCAGCTGAGCTACGGGCGCAATGATCTGCGTCCCCTGTGCTGTCTTCAGACAGCACAGTCAAATTGGTCGGGGTAGAGGGATTCGAACCCACGACATCCAGCTCCCAAAGCTGGCGCGCTACCAGACTGCGCTATACCCCGCACGTCCGTACCGCCCGCGCTACGCCACTACCGCCACCCTGGCAGGGCCCGCGATAATACGCGCAGGACCCTGGAGCGTCAATCACACCGGCTCGGGGACACGGTGATTGTACCAGTAATTATTTCAGCAGACTGTACTGATTACCCACAACACCGGCAGACCACAACGCAGCGAGTGCCACGCGGCGTGCTTGAGGCCTGGAATTGGGCGTGCGAGAATGCCGGCGCCCCGTTCCCAGGACCTCCAGACACCTCCATGCCAGCCCGACTCCTCGATGGTAAAACGATCGCCGCCGGCATTCGTCAGGCGGTAAAGGCGCGGATCGCGCAGCGTCTCAGCGCCGGTCACCGCCCGCCTGGGCTCGCCGTCGTGCTGGTCGGCGCCAACCCCGCCTCGCAAGTCTATGTGCGCAGCAAGCGCAGCGCCTGCGCCGAAGCCGGTCTGCTCTCCAAGGCGTTTGATCTGCCTGAACACACAACACAGGCGCAACTGCTGGCCCTGATCGACCAACTCAACGCCGATCCACAGATCGACGGTATCCTGGTGCAACTGCCGCTACCGGCCAGCATCGACACCGAAACTGTGATAGAACGCATCCGTCCCGACAAGGATGTGGATGGTTTCCATCCCTACAATATCGGCCGTCTGGCCGTGCGTCTGCCACTGCTGCGCCCGTGCACGCCGCGCGGCATCATCACGCTGCTCGAACACAGTGGCGAAGTCTACAAAGGCCGCGACGCGCTGGTGGTCGGCGCATCCAATATCGTCGGTCGGCCCATGGCGCTGGAATTGCTGCTGGCGGGTGCTACGGTGAACATCTGCCATCGCTTCACCAAGGATCTCGCGAGCCATGTCGGGCGCGCCGATATTGTGGTGGTCGCTGTCGGCAAACCCGGACTGGTGCAAGGTGCCTGGATCAAGCCCGGAGCCACGGTGATCGATGTCGGAATGAACCGTCTCGAAGATGGTCGACTGGTCGGGGATGTCGAATTCGAAGCGGCGCGGGAACGGGCCGCCTGGATTACGCCGGTGCCGGGCGGCGTAGGGCCGATGACCGTGGCGACACTGCTGCAGAATTCCCTCTACGCCGCAGAGCAACTCCACCCGGCCTAGAAAACCGCAGCGGCGAAACTAAAAGTGCTAAAGGCGCGGAGTGGTGAGCCCTAGCTGCTCGCCGTCACCAAGCGCAATGGCTCGGCGACCGGCGGGCCGGTCAGTTCATCCAGCGGTCGCGGCTCGGCCACCCAGTAACCCTGCGCATAGTCCACACCCAGCCGTCCCAATGCCGACATGATGGCATCGTTCTCCACGAACTCGGCGATGGTCTGGATGCCCATGACGTGGCCGATCTGGGTGATGGCCTCGACCATGGCGCAGTCGATCGGATCGTCCACCATGTCCTTGACGAAACCGCCGTCGATCTTCAGATAATCGACCTTCAGGTTCTTGAGATAGGCGAAGGAACTCAAACCGCTGCCAAAGTCATCGAGCGCGAAGCGGCAACCGATCGCCTTGAGTTCGGTCATGAAGTGCACCGCGCGGCGCAGATTGGCGATGGCGGCGGTTTCCGTGATTTCAAAACAGATATGCTCGCCGCCGACGCCGGCGGACTGAAGTTCTTCCAGCACGAAATCGAGGAAGCGGTCGTCGCACAGTGACTGGCCAGACAGATTCATCACGCACAGCCAGTTATTCTGATCGCGCGGCAGCGTGCGCAGGTAACGCATGGTATTGTGCACCACCCAGCGGTCGACAGCCGGCATCAGGTTGTAGCGCTCAGCGGCCGGGATGAATGCCATGGGCGGCACCTGCTTGCCCTGCTCGTCGAGCAGACGGATCAGCACTTCAAAATGCAGCTCCACATCCTCGGCCGGTAGCACCGGCACGATCGGCTGGTAATAAAGTACAAAACGATCCTCGTCGATGGCCTTGCGCAGCCGCGAAACCCAGCGCATCTCACCGCGGCGCTGTTTGAGTTCGCTGTCATCGGGCTGGTAGACATGCACGCGGTTGCGGCCCGAATCCTTGGCGGCGTAGCAGGCCACGTCGGCCACACTCAGGACATCGGCGATGTTGTGCGTCGCGGCGTTCAATGCCGCCAGGCCGATGCTGACACCGATCTCGAAACTGTGATCCTCCCAAACGAAGCGGAAATCCTTGACCTTCGAGCGCAGATCCTCGGCGATGCGCTGCGCTTTATCCAGGGTACAACCTTTAAGCATGACGCCGAATTCATCGCCGCCGAGCCGCGCCAGAATGTCGCTGTCACGCACCTGGCTGTGCAGTAAACCGGCCAACTGGCGCAGCAATTCGTCACCGGCGATATGACCGCAGGTGTCATTGACCACTTTGAATTGATCCAGATCCAGATAACACAACGCATGCTGCTGACCGTCTCCGCAGTCATTATCGATGGTCTGTTGCAGTTGCAGTTCGAATTCGCGGCGGTTGAACAAGCCGGTCAGGGCATCATGATTAGCCTGGAAGGACAGCTGCCGTGCCAGCTTGCGGGCGTGACCGACATCGTTGAACACCATGATCGCGCCCAGCACCTTGGCATCGTGATCGCGGATCGGTGCGGCCGAATCGGCGATGGCCACCTCGGAGCCGTCCGGGCGCAGCAGCGCCAGGTGATCCTTGCGACCGATGGCGAGGCCTTCACGCAGACAGGCATCGACCGGATTCTCGACGCGCTCACGGCTGTGTTCGTCGATAAGATGCATGACCTCGCCGATATGACGGCCCTGGACGTCCTTCAGGGAACGGCCGGTCAGCCACTCCGCCACCGCATTCAGGTATTCGATATTGCCGTGCGCATCGGTGGTTATCACCGCGTCGCCGATGGAATGCAGCGTGACCACCGCGCGTTCCTTCTCGCGCGCCAGCTCGGTCTCCGATTCACGCACCCGCGCCAGCATGTCGCGCATTTCGTGCTGCTGGAGCAGCACATAATCCAGGGCCTTGTTGATGAATTTGGCCAGGTAGCCGAACTCATCCTCGCGGCTGTCATCGAAACGCTGGCTGACATCGCCATTCGAAAAGTCCTGCGCGCTCTGCACCATGCCGATGAAAGGCCGGGCCAGGATCATGTGCAAGACCCATTGCAGTATGAAACCGAAGACCAGAAACAGTATCCCCATGAACATCAGCAACTGCTTACGCTCCAGAGCCAGCATCCGATCCAGGCGTGGCGTGTACAATTTCAATGCAACGCTGCCGTGTGGCGTCCCGCCTGTCGCGGCGTACTGCAACATCCGCGTGGTGACGGCATCATCCGCGCCCGGTGTGCCGACGGCAATGGCTCTGCCTTGCAGGTGCAGTTCGGCGGCGCGCATCCCGAGCATGCCGGATAATAGCGTCAGCCTGGCCTCGACCTGACGCGCAACGGCATCGGGTGTGGCAGCCAGATAAAGCTCCATCTGATAGGCGAAGCGCTCGGCGTTCATCGTTACGCGTTCCGAGGTCTGCCGTTCCAGAGTGGGCAGCAGCAATGCGGTCAGCAGCAATCCGACGATCACCAGCCCCCAGAATACGATGCCGGTGATCTTGAGCGGTAAGCCGGCGTACTCGACGGAGTTATCTTCCAGCAGCGTGGTGTCTTTATTCATCTAAACCCGAGCAGTTTCAGTGACAGCAACATGGGACAAACGCCGCTCAACCCGGCGCCGAAAATTGCGAAGCCCATAAACCAGGGGATGAACCAGGCCTGCTCGTAAAATATCAGGTAAGTAATGCACAACATAATGGCGACAGTGAAGCGCCAAGCCCGCTCCGCGTCGAAGTCGATCTTGAAAAAGGCATGAATAGGCCAGCACGCTTTCTCGATAGCCGGAGGAGCGTCGGAACCGTAGCGAAGGCGCGAAGCGAGCAGTGGAATGCGCCAGTTGGTGAACCCCTCGAACAGCAGCACCGTGATCAGCCCGATCATAAGCGGGCGTTGCTCCAGACACAGCGCGGTGAGGATGAAGGCACCGATGAACAGTCGAAATATTCTCTCAGTCATAACGATCTCCGCCCAGTAAACGTACACCACACCTCATGCACACCATCCTGATGGACGCACTGTCCAGCGCCACACCGGCTTTATTGCATGGAATTCAAAATACTAAATCTATATGACTGAGTCACTTACCGTAACACTTGCCTTATCGGCCATGTCGGCAAGTACTTAAGGGGAAGTGTGAGCGAGTCGACATTCACAAGAAAACGACATCCGTGCGCGGACCGGCAGGGCTCAATCAAGACCCAGTTGGCCTCACTGACGCCGCCAGGTCGTGCCTTGGGCGCCGTCCTCCAACACCACGCCCTGCGTCTTGAGCAGGTCGCGGATGCGGTCCGATTCGGCCCAGTTCTTGGCCTGACGCGCCGCCAGCCGCTGCGCGATCAAGGCCTCGATCTGCATCGCCTCGGGCCCTGCCTGTTCGGCTCCGGCCGCCGGCACAGCTTGCAAATAACTGTCCGGGTCATCCTGCAGAATGCCGAGCAGGCCACCCAAGCGGCGCAGTGTGGTCGCCAGTCGCTCGGCACGGGCCGGATCGGCCGCGCGCGCCCGGTTGCATTCATTGGCCAGACTGAACAGCACGGACAACGCTTCGGCGGTATTGAAATCATCGTCCATCGCGGCATTGAAGCGCTGCCGATAATCCTCATCGGTCTGCGCCGCCGCGCTGAGCCCGCGCAGCGCGGTATACAAACGCGCCAGTGCGGCGCGCGCCTGATCGAGATTGTCTTCGGTGTAGTTCAAGGGACTGCGGTAATGGCTGGCGAGAATGAAATAGCGCACTTCCTCGGGCCGGTAGCGGGTCAGGATCTCGCGCACGGTGAAAAAGTTGCCCAATGATTTGGACATCTTCTCCTCGTTGACGCGCACGAAACCGTTGTGCATCCAGACATTGACGAACTTGTGACCGGTGGCGGCCTCGGACTGGGCGATCTCGTTTTCGTGATGCGGAAATTTCAGATCCATGCCGCCGCCGTGGATGTCGAAGTGATCGCCCAGGCAACGCGTCGACATCGCCGAACATTCGATGTGCCAACCCGGCCGGCCCGCGCCCCAGGGCGATGCCCAGCTTGGCTCGCCGGGTTTGGCCGCTTTCCACAAAACAAAATCCAACGGATCATCCTTGGCCTCATCGACTTCGACGCGCGCTCCGGCGCGCAGGTCTTCCTGCTGTTCGCCGGACAGCCCGCCATAAGTCGTGAAACGGCTGACATCGTAATAGACATCGCCGTTACCGGCCGCATAGGCATAGCCCTTGTCCACCAGCGTGGCAATCATGGCGACGATGTCATCGATGGACTGTGTGGCGCGCGGCTCAATATCCGGCGGCAGCACACCCAGCGCGGCGCTGTCCTCGTGCATGGCCCGGATGAAACGGGAGGTAAGCGTGTTGAAATCCTCGCCGTTCTGTACGGCACGCTGGATGATCTTGTCGTCGATGTCGGTGATATTGCGTACGTAAGTCACCTGGTAGCCGCAGGCGCGCAGATAACGCACCACCACATCGAAGGCCACCAGCACGCGGGCGTGACCGAGGTGACAGTAGTCGTACACCGTCATGCCGCAGACATACATCCGCACCTTGCCCGCCTCAATGGGCGTGAAGAGGTCTTTCTGGCGGGTGAGGCTGTTGTAGATCTGCAGCATGTGGTGATTCCGGAGTTTGGTTGTCAGTTCATGCAAAAAATATTTTACTCAATGCATGCAGCAAGGCGTTTGCGCATCCGCTCCACCGGCATCAGCCGCATCACGCCCGCCAGTTCCGGCCCGTGCAGCGTGCCGGTCAGGGCCGCGCGCAGCGGCATGAACAAGGCCTTGCCCTTGACGCCGGCGCGCACCTTGAGCGCCGCAATGAAGTCAACATACTCCGCGCCTACCGCCTGCAAAACGTCGAGCGTGTGACGAAAATAATCCGGCGCGGCCTGCACAAGTTGCTCACGCGCGGTCTCTTCAATAGTCAACGCATCGCTGAACACGATCCGCGCCCACTGTTGCGCCTCGACAGGAAAACGCACATTGCCGCGCACCAGGGTGATGAACTCGCCGCGCGAGCCATCGGGTACCAGCGCATGTGTTGCTTCCCCCATCCAGTCCCACAGCGTTGTATCGTCCGTGTGCGTGATCGCCTGTTGCTGCCAGTGCAGCAATTGCGCCGCATCGTAGCGCGCCGGTGAGCGGCCGAGATGCGCGATATCGAAACTTTGTGCCAGCTGCTGCATGGTCATGAAACCATCGTCCGCGAAATGATGCCCGAGGCGCGCCAGATAATTCAGCACCCCCAGCGGCAGGTAACCACTCTCCCGCAGCTCGGCGACACTGAGACTGCCGCTGCGCTTGGACAGCGGCGCGCCGTCGGCGCCGACAATCATGGCGATATGTCCGTAGTGCGGCACTGGCAGGCCGAGCGCTTCAAGCAGCAAGATCTGGCGCGGCGTGTTGGCGAGGTGATCCTCGCCGCGCAGCACATGGGTGACGCCCATCAGGCCATCGTCCACGGCATTGCTGAAAAAAAACGCGGCGCTGCCATCGCTGCGGCGGATTACGAAATCACCGATGTCGTCGCTGGCAAAGCGCTGCGGCCCGCGCACCAGATCAGCGAATTCAATGCTGCAGCCGGCCGGGATGCGGAACCGCCAAGTCGGTGCCAGACCCTGTGCGTGCTTGGCCGTCACCTGCTCCGCCGTCAGGTGCGCACAGGTGCCCGGATAGCGTGGCGGCCGTCCCGCGGCGCGCTGCGCCTTGCGCGCCATTTCCAGCTCAACTGCCGAGCAGAAGCAGGGATAGACCTTGCCCTGCGCCTCAAGCGCCGCCGCTTTAGCGTCATAAATCGCGGCGCGTTGCGACTGCGCATACGGCGCCTGCGCGCCACCCACACCCGGTCCTTCCTGCCAATCCAGGCCGAGCCAGTGCAGATCGGCCTGCAAGCCCGCGGTGAATTGTGCACGACTGCGCTCGGCGTCAGTGTCCTCGATGCGCAGCAGCAACACGCCATCGGTACGCTGCGCCAGCAGCCAATTGAACAGGGCCGTGCGCACATTACCGAGGTGCAACTGGCCGGTGGGGCTGGGCGCGAAGCGGGTTTTCACGAGGCTGTCAGTCATGGCGCGCCATGGTAACGGAAAACCGCCGGTTGTAGGAGCACAGCATGTTGCGGATTGCCGCCCACGCCGTAAAGCGACTATCATGGCGCCTTCACGACGGGAGGCGCCTCGCGCATGAAAACCGTAATCTTCGCCCTGTTACTGGGCCTGACGTCAACCCTAGGCCTGAACTCCGCACTGGCGGCCGGGTCGCACAGCAAAGGAGCCAAACCCATGACCGTACGCATGACCACCAACCACGGCGACATCGTCATCGAACTCGACGCCGACAAGGCGCCGCAGACCGTGGCCAACTTTCTCAGCTACGTCAAATCCGGCTTCTTCAATGGCACGATCTTCCACCGTGTCATCCCCGGCTTCATGATCCAGGGCGGCGGCTTCGAACCCGGCATGAAACAGAAACCGACCCAGGCCCCGATCAAGAACGAAGCCGACAACGGCCTGCAGAACCTGGAAGGCACCATCGCCATGGCGCGCACCAATGACCCGCAGTCCGCCACCGCGCAGTTCTTCATCAACGTCAAGAACAACGGCTTCCTCAACCACAGCGCCCCCACCGCGCAGGGCTGGGGCTACTGCGTGTTCGGCAAGGTAACGCAGGGCCTGGACATCGTGCACGCCATCGAGAAGGTGCCGACCACCACGCGCATGGGCATGCAGGACGTGCCGGCGCAGGATGTGGTGATTGAGACCGTGGTGGTTATCGAATAGTTTTCACGACTCAACGCGAAGGCGCAAAGTCCGCAAATTTCTGCAATAGTAATCCATCGGTTCTTTGCGGACTTTGCGCCTTTGCGTTAAAGCGGCTACCCGCCAGGACACGATGACACACACCCTCTTCATCTCCGACCTGCACCTGGATGCCGCGCGCCCAGCCATCACCGAACTGTTCCTGAGCTTTCTGCGCACGGCAGCGCCACAGGCCCAGGCCCTCTACATTCTCGGCGACCTTTTCGAAGCCTGGATCGGCGACGACGACCCCGCCCCTGAACATCAGACGGTGATCGCCGCATTGCATGAACTGAACGCACAGGGTGTGGCCCTGTACTTCATGCACGGTAACCGCGACTTTCTCATCGGCGCCGACTTCGCTGCACATAGCGGCAGCACACTGCTCACCGATCCGACACTCATCGATCTTTACGGCACACCGACCCTGCTCATGCACGGCGACACACTCTGCACTGACGACATCGACTACCAGAAATTCCGCCGCATGGTCCGCGACCCGCACTGGCAACGCGACTTCCTCGCCAAGCCGCTGGCCGTGCGCCGGCAGATGGCCCAGGCGGCGCGCGTCGAAAGTGCCGCACACACCGCCGGTACCGCCTACGAGATAATGGACGCGAATCACGACGCTGCAATGGATACGCTGCGCACCTACCAAGTGACACAACTCATCCACGGCCACACCCACCGCCCCGCGATGCACGATTTCGAACTCGACGGCGCACCCGCACGCCGCATCGTGCTGGGCGACTGGTACGAACAGGGCAGCGTATTGCGCTGTGATGCGGATGGCTGCCGACTGGAAAGTCTGCCGCTGTAGGGCGCGTACCACGCGCCTTACTCATTCATGACGATGCGGCTGGCGCGTGGTACAGGCCCTACTTCTTATCCAACGCCCGCAACCCATCCATCTCCCTGTCGCTGAATCCCGCCTGTTCACGCGCCGCGTCGTGGAACGGCCCCTGAATGCGGCCGTTCATCTCACCGATATAGCGCTGCATCAAGATTGCGAAGGTGCTGTCGGGATCAAGATTGCGCTCGGCGCAGAGATGCCGGAACCAGCGCGTGCCGATGGCGACATGGCCGATCTCGTCGCGCAGTATGATCTCCAAGATTTCTGCGCTGCGCTGATCGCCCGCCACGCGCAGCTTCTCCAGAATTCCGGGCGTCACATCCAGGCCGCGCGCTTCCAGCACGCGCGGCACCAGCGCCATGCGTACCAGCACATCATCGGCGGTCTTCTGTGCCATTTCCCACAAGCCGTGGTGCGCGGCGTAGGCGCCGTAGTCGCAGCCGTATTCGCGCAGGCGCTCGCGCAGCAGCGCGAAGTGCTGCGATTCTTCGTCGGCGACGCGCGCCCAGTCGTCATAGTAATCGCGCGGCATGCCGCGGAAACGGTACACCGCGTCCCAGGCGAGATCGATGGCGTTGAATTCGATGTGCGCAATCGCGTGAATGAGGATCGCGCGGCCTTCCGGCGTGGTGCTACGCCGGCGCGGCACGTCGCGCGGATGCACCAGTTGCGGCAGCGCCGGCCGGCCGGGCTCACCGATGGGCAGCGGGTCATGCACTGTTACCAGAGAATACGCGCCCTCGCGCCAAGCGCGTGCCGTCGCCTGCGTGCGCGCGACTTTGTCATCCGCGCTGTCGGCGGCGATGCAGGCTTGCGCCTGAGCGAAGAGATCGTTAGTCATTGTTCACCATCACATGCGCATTGACCATCCGACACCTCATATCTTCAGCCCAATCACGAGATCCATTACGTTGGTGCCCGTCGGCCCCGTGTGCACGAGATCGCCGCTTTCCTCCAGGAATCTGCCGGCGTCGGCGTTCGCGAGACAGTGCCGCGCATCGAGCCCGGCCAGTTCACCGCGTGCGATCGTGCCGCCATCCACCAGCGCGCCGGCGTCTTCGGTCGGGCCATCCGATCCGTCACTACCCAGCGCGAGCAACACGACATCCTCGCGCCCTTGCAACTCCAGCGCCGCGGCCAATGCCAGACTTTGATTGCGACCACCGCGTCCGGGCTGTGGCGGCAGCTGCACCGTGGTTTCACCGCCCCAGATGTGCACGCCGGGCGTAGCGTGAATAAGTGACTGCGCCATGCGCTGACCGGCCGTATTTGCCGCGCCGTCGATGAATTCATCGTGCACGCTAACGCTATAGCCCAGCGTCGTCGCCTCGTCCCCGGCCGCGCGCTTGGCATCCGCCAGTCGCGCAATGACATGCATCTCGACATGGGCAGATATATCACCTCTGTGCACCGGTGACTGTCGGCACATTTGCGCCAACCACGGCGGCAATGCCAACTCGTCCAGACGCGGCGCACCGGGGTCCGCCGCCAGCAGACCGGAGCCGATGACCGCCGGGTCATCGCCGCGGACATCGGAGATGAGCAGGACCTGCACCTGTCTTCCCTGCAAGTGTCCGACGAGTCGCCCACCCTTGATCGCGGAGAGCGCTTTGCGCACCGTATTCAGCCTCGCGATATCCAACCCGCTGCCGAGCAACCAAGCATTGGCGTGT
>JBGPWJ010000188.1:0-5287 GCA_041492115.1 Gammaproteobacteria bacterium | reverse complement strand
GGGCCGTGCATGGTATCCGACGAGGGCGCCTGTCGTATCTGGTGGTCCAGCGGCGTGCGTGAAGCGCGATCGGACGCGGTGCCTGTCGAGTGATGGCCAGGCGCTTGCCGTCGACACGTGTTCCAGTACACTAATGCCGTATTCCATAACTGGGAAAGATAAGATCTTGCCCTACAGCACACGTATTATCGTCTTGATCCTCGCACTGATGACCGGCATTGCGGGTGAGGCCGCGCCGTCCGTTTCCGCTGATGCCACGGCGCGCCTGTCGCCGAATTTGCAGAAACTGCTCACCGAGGAAATGCTCGCCATCAATGCCGCCAGTCAGAAGATCGTCGAGGCAC
This sequence comes from Gammaproteobacteria bacterium, assembly GCA_041492115.1. Taxonomy (GTDB): domain Bacteria; phylum Pseudomonadota; class Gammaproteobacteria; order JBBQDK01; family JBBQDK01; genus JBBQDK01. Next base: position 4,943 of record JBGPWJ010000188.1, on the reverse strand, counting down.
TGGTAAGCGGCGACAACGCGACCGTCGCCAAACAGGCGCAAGGCATACATGACAGTTTTATTCTCGAAAAGAAACTCAGCAAGGAAGATCGCGCCACCTTGGAGAAGAACCTGCCGCAAGGCTTTCTCGCTCTTGACGCCATGCTGCACGGCAGGGCGCAACGTCTGGCGATAGTGGCGCAGCGCGGCGATCTGGAACTGGAGAATTTCTTCTTCGGCCGCATGATCGAAACCTGTCAGGCGTGTCACAGCCGTTTCGCCACCAGTAGGTTCCCGGGCTATGCGCCACGGGCCCAGAGTGGGAAAATCAAATAATTGCTATGAGCCTCTCAGCGCCGTCCACGCCCGGCGCTGGATGCTGGACGGTCGCGTGCAGGGTGTGGGATTTCGACCCTTCGTCTATCGTTTGGCGCAACGGTATGGGCTGAAGGGGTGTGTGCAGAATCTCGCCGGTCAGGTCGAGATTCATGCCGAGGGCGCGGCTGCATCATTGGTGGCTTTTGAGGCGGCACTGCTGCATGAAGCCCCGCCGCTGGCGCGTCCACGCATCCTCACCAGTGCAGCGATGCCGACGCAGGGCTTTTCAACATTCAGCATCGTGGCCAGCCGCGGCGATGCCGCGGCGCGCATCCACGTCCCGCCGGATTATTTCGCCTGCGACGATTGTCTGCGTGAGCTGCGCGATCCGCACGACCGCCGTTATCGCTATCCATTCATCAACTGCACGCAATGCGGTCCGCGTTACACGCTGATCACGCGCCTGCCCTATGACCGACCTAACACCACGCTGGCCGGCTTCACTCTCTGCACGGCGTGCTGCGCGGAGTATGAAAACCCGCTCGACCGGCGTTTTCACGCCGAGCCGGTGGCCTGCCCTCGTTGCGGCCCCGTCTTGCAATACCGTGCGGCGGAGGGCGCGCTGATCGAGGACAGCGCGACCGCGCTGAGCACTGCGGTCGCGGCCTTGCGCAGCGGCCGCATCCTCGCTGTGAAAGGCATCGGCGGCTACCATCTGATGTGCGATGCGGGCAACACGACGGCAGTGATGCGGTTGCGCGCGCGCAAGCCGCGCCCGCACAAACCGCTCGCCGTTATGTTTCCCTGGCGCGGTGACGATGGTCTCGATGCGGTGCGTGAGTCTTTGCGTCCTGATGCCATGCAGGCGCAACTGCTGTGCGACCCGATGCGTCCCATCGTACTGATACCGCGTCGGTCCGATGCGGCCTTGACGCCTACCATCGCCCCCGGTCTCAACGAAGTCGGCGCGTTTCTGCCGTACAGTCCGCTGCATCACCTGCTGCTGGACGATTTCGACGCGCCGCTGGTCGCGACCTCGGCCAATATCAGCGGCGAGCCGGTGCTCACCGACAATGCCGAGGTGGAAGCGCGTCTGCCACACGTCGCGGAAGCCTTCCTACATCACAACCGAACGATCGCGCGTCCCGCGGACGATCCGGTGTATCGCGTCATCGCCGGCCGGCCGCGGCCACTGCGGCTGGGTCGCGGCAGTGCGCCGCTGGAGTTGACGCTGTCCTGCGCACTGGCGCAACCGTTGCTGGCGGTCGGAGGGCACATGAAGAACACGATCGCGCTGGCCTGGGAAGACCGGATCGTGATCTCGCCACACATTGGTGATCTTGATGCCCCGCGCAGCCTGGAAGTGTTCGAGCAAGTGATCAACGATCTGCAGGACTTGTATCAGATCAGCGCAACGCGAATCGTCTGCGATGCGCACCCGGGTTATGCCAGCACGCGCTGGGCCAGACGCAGCGTGCTACCCGTGCAGACCGTTCTGCATCATCACGCACACGCCAGTGCACTGGCGGGTGAATATCCTGACGTGCAGAATTGGCTGGTGTTCACCTGGGATGGCGTGGGTTACGGCGCCGACGGCAGTTTGTGGGGCGGTGAAGCCTTGCACGGCGCACCCGGACATTGGCAGCGCGCGGCAAGCTTCCGGCCTTTTCATTTGCCGGGTGGCGAGCGCGCGGGTCGCGAGCCCTGGCGTTCGGCGGCGGCGTTGTGCTGGGAAAACGGCATTGCCTGGAAGAGCAAGCTTGTCGATATCGCTTTGGTGCAGCAAGCCTGGGCCAAGCGCATCAATGCTCCTGCGACCAGCGCGGTCGGTCGTCTGTTCGATGCCGCGAGTGCGCTGCTTGGCCTGATCGAAACGGCGAGCTTCGAAGGGCAGGGGCCGATGCTGCTGGAGGCGATCTGCTCGACCGACACCGCGGGCGTGTCGCTACCGCTGGCGCCGGATGCGGAAGGTGTGTTGCGCAGCGACTGGGCGCCGCTGTTGCCTTATCTGTTGGATGAACAGCGCAGTGTTGGTGAGCGCGCCGCGGGCTTTCACGCCAGCTTGGCGCAGGCGCTGCTCGAACAGGCCTTGGCGCTGCGCGAATTGCAGGGCGCATTCGTTGTCGGCTTGGTTGGTGGTGTGTTTCAGAATCGCGTGCTCACTGAGCGCGCTGTCACACTGCTGCGGACAAACGATTTCGAGGTGCGCCTCGCTATCACCCTACCGTGCAACGACGCCGGAATCAGTTTCGGTCAGGTCATTGAAGTGGCGCATCGGGGTGAAGTTCACCTGCCTTGAATACCGTTCACAAACACAGGCGGCATGGAACCGGCCTTCTGAAGCTGTTAATGTGCTGCTTCGCGCGGGGCCGATGCTCGGTCCCGGAACTTTTACCGCAGGAGTTCGATGCATGCCGCACAGTGCAAAATTATTCCTCATCCTCGGCGCACTCAACGCGTTTCTGGCGGTATTGCTCGGCGCGTTCGGCGCGCATGCCCTCAAGACACGCCTCGCCGCCGATATGATGACGGTATTCCACACCGGCAATCAGTATCACTTTTATCACGCTTTGGGCTTGCTGCTGGTGGGGATCATCACCGTGCAGTTGCCGGACTCGGCGTTGCTGCGCAGTGCGGGATGGCTGATGCTGACGGGTATTGCGTTGTTCTCCGGCAGTCTTTATGTGCTCGCGATCAGCGGTGTGCGCTGGCTAGGTGCGATCACGCCGTTCGGGGGCCTGGCGTTTCTCGCCGCATGGCTGTTGTTGGCGTTGGCTGTGTGGAAATCGGCCTGACGTTGGTTGAATAGGAAGCGCAAGAGAACATTGGAGAGGGCGGGTCTGAGACCCGCCCCTACAATTCAATTAAGAATCCTCGCCTCCCGGTAGAAGTACATTCCGTAGGGGCGGGTCTCAGACCCGCCCTTGTCTCGCGCGAATGTCCCGCGGAATAGCCCCGTATTATTTCCCGTCGACCACGCCGCAGGCGACGCGTGCACCGCCGCCGCCGAGTGGCTTGGGCTGATCAGAGTAGTTGTCGCTACCGGCATGTATCATCACGGAATGGCCGTGAAGATCAGCGACCTTCAAGTGCGGTGCCGTGACCGCCTGGGTCGCCTTGCCATCGGCGCCGACGTTCAGTGCGGGCAGATCGCCGCTGTGACCGTGGCCCATCGGCCCTTCATGCTTGCCGGTCTTGGCCGTATCAAGATGCCCGCCGGCGGCGATCGCAGCGGCCATCTGGTCATCCTTCATGCCGGGTGCGCAATCCGGATTCTGGTGAACGTGAAAGCCGTGCAGGCCGGGCGTGAGACCGGACAGCTGTGGTGTGAGAACCAGACCGTCTTTGCTGTCGGCGGCGTGGACAGTGCCGAGCGCCGCACCGATGCCCTTGGCGTCGACCGCGTGCAGGGTGATGGTGAGTTCTTCGGCCATGGCCAGTGATGTGCCGCACAACAACGCGGCGAGTGAGAGGCAGTTGAGTGTTTTCATGCGGGACTCCTTGGCGTTATTGAATGGGTGTGATGACGCACTGTTGCCGAGCGGTGCGTGAGTCGTGCCGCACCCATCTTAGGCGTGCGTCCTTGCAGGGTCAACGCACGACGGCTTGACAGTGGCGGCGCATCCGGTGCAGACTCCAGTCATGTCATCGACCCACACCTCCAAATGCATTATTCGCGTCGCACGCGCCGTCTGGCTGCGCCGCGTAATACCGCGCCTGGGGGAGACGAGTTGACTGCTTAGCTAAGCACTACACATTCCGGATTTCCCAGGCCACAGATTCGCAAGATCTGTGGCCTTTTTTTTATTGGCCTTGCGCAATGAGGAGACAGTGATGTCAGTGCCGGCCGCGTTTCTGGGCGTTATCCTGATCTGGTCGACGACGCCGCTCGCCATCCAGTGGAGCAGCGAAGGCGGCGGCTTTCTGTTCGGCGTCGCCGCGCGCATGTGGCTGGGCGCGCTGTTCTGCCTGGCCTTCATGGGCTTGTTCAGTGTGCCGCTGCGGCGTGATCGCGCGGCCCTGCGCACCTATCTCGCCGCCGGACTCGGCATCTTCGGTGCCCTGTCCTGCGTCTATTGGAGTGCGCAGTTCATTCCCTCGGGCCTGATCTCGGTGTTGTACGGACTCACGCCGATGGTAACCGGACTGCTCGCCGCGCTCTGGCTGCAGGAGCGTGCCTTCTCGCCGGCCCGCAGCGTCGGCATGCTGCTGGGCTTTGGCGGATTGCTGGTGATTTTCGGCCAGGGCTTGGTGGATAAACACGTGGCGGTGTCGGGCATGCTCGGTGTGCTGCTGTCGGTGCTGCTGCACTCGATCAGCAGTGTCTGGGTGAAGCGCATCGGCGCCGGCGTGCCGGCGCTGGCGGTGACCGGTGGTGGGCTGCTGGTCGCGGCGCCGTTGTATCTGCTGACTTGGTTGGCGTTGGATGGTCGCGCGCCCAGTCATCTGACGGCGCGCGCCGGTTTCGCCATTCTCTATTTGAGCCTGATGGGTTCGGTGGTCGGCTTCGTGTTGTTCTACTATCTGCTGAAGCAAGTGACAGCCAGCCGCGCGGCGTTGATCACATTGGTAGCGCCGGTGATCGCCTTGGGTCTGGGGCAAACTCTGAACGGCGAGCACATCGCTCCGCGGATCTGGTTCGGCACG
>JBGPWJ010000112.1:0-8275 GCA_041492115.1 Gammaproteobacteria bacterium | reverse complement strand
GGCCGGCAGCGATTTTGTTGCGCAAACCTGCGCGCGCGCGCCGGAATTGCTCGCCGACCTGCTCGACAGCGGCGATCTGCTCAGCGACTACGCGCCCGAGGAATTGGCGCACAAGGCCCTGCGCGCCTGCGCGGCCGCGGCGGACGAGGCGGCACTCGGCAGTGCGTTGCGCCAGCTACGGCGCCGCGAGATGCTGCGCATCGCTTGGCGCGACCTGGCCGGCTGGGCCGACCTGCGCGAGACCTGTGCGGACCTTTCGGCCTTGGCCGGTGCCTGTCTCGATGCCGCACTGGCGCGGCTTGACGCCTGGCAGCGCAAGGAATCGGGCACGCCGCGCGGCAGCAGCGGCAAACTGCAATCACTGGTGGTGCTTGGAATGGGCAAGCTCGGTGCCGCCGAGTTGAATTTTTCCTCGGACATCGACCTGATCTTCGCCTACCCCGAGGAAGGCCAGGCCCGCCCGAATGGCACGAGCAACGAGGAATATTTCATCCGTCTCGGCCAGCGCCTGATCCATGCCATCAGCACGACCACCGCCGACGGTCAGGTATTCCGTGTCGACATGCGCTTGCGGCCTTATGGCGACAGCGGCCCGCTGGCCATGAGTTTTCAGGCGATGGAAGAGTATTACCAGCACCAGGGCCGCGATTGGGAACGCTATGCATTGATCAAGGCCAGCCCGGTGGCCGGCGACCGGAGCGCCGGCGCCGCCCTGATCGAGACCCTGCGGCCGTTCATCTATAGACGCTATCTCGACTACGGCACCTTTGCCGCCCTGCGCGAGATGAAGGCGATGATCAGCCGCGAACTGGAACGCAAGGGACTCGCCGACAACATCAAGCTCGGCCCCGGCGGCATCCGCGAAGTGGAATTCATCGGTCAGGCCTTTCAGTTGATCCGCGGCGGCCGCGAACCGGACTTGCAGGAGCGCGGCATACTCACCGTGCTGGCGCGGCTCGCCGAGCGCGATCACCTGCCCGAGTACGTCAGCCGTGGCTTGCGCGAGGCCTATATATTCCTGCGCCGCCTGGAGAACCACGTGCAGGCCTATCAGGATACGCAGAGCCACGAACTGCCCACCGATCCGCTGATTCAGACGCGTCTCGCCATCGCCATGGGCTTTGCCAACTGGACGACACTGCGGCGCACGCTGGATAAACATCGTCACTTGGTGCAGGACCACTTCGAGCAGGTGTTCGCCGCACCGCAGGCCGCCGGCACGGCACTACCGAATTCGGATCTCGACGCGGTGTGGCGTGGGGTATTGACCGGGACCGCCGCCGCGGCTGTCCTCGCAGCCGCCGGGCTGGACGATACCGAAGAGGCGTTGCGCCTGCTGACGCGTCTGCGCGAGGGCTTCGGTTACCGCGCCCTCAGCGCGAAGGGCCGTGAGCGCATGGATCATCTGCTGCCGATGCTGATCGGCGCGGTCGGAGCCGTGGCGCCACCGACCGCGACCTTGCAGCGCGTTATCGGCCTGCTTGAAGCGGTGGCCGGGCGCAGCGCCTACTTGGCGCTGCTGGTGGAAAATCCCATGGCCTTGTCGCAGCTGGTGCAGCTGTGCGCCGCCAGCCCGTGGATCGCACGGCAACTCACCCGTCACCCCATCCTGCTCGATGAACTACTCGACCCGCGCAGCCTGTATGCGCCGCTGGATAAAATTGCGCTCGCGCAGGAATTGCAGGCAATCATGCAGCCCGTGCCGGACGACGATCTGGAACGGCAAATGGAAGCGCTGCGCTGGTTCAAGCAGGCCAATGTGTTGAGCGTCGCCGCCGCCGACATCGCCGCGGCCATGCCTCTGATGGTGGTCAGCGATCATCTCACCGAAATCGCCGAGACGGTGCTGCGTGAGGTGCTGGGTCTGGCTTGGGAGCATCTGGTGGCGCGCCATGGCCGTTCACAGTACCGGGTCGATGATGTCGTACACGAGGCTGGTTTTATCATCGTCGCCTACGGCAAACTCGGTGGCATCGAGCTTGGCTATGGCTCCGACCTTGATCTGGTGTTCCTGCACGACGGCGTCGGCGCGGAGCAGCGCAGCGTCGGACTGAAGCGTGTCGACAGCAGTGTGTTCTTCGCGCGCCTCGGCCAGCGCATCATCCACATGCTCAACACCCACACACCGTCCGGCGTGCTCTACGACGTCGACATGCGGTTGCGCCCGAGGGGCGACTCGGGTCTGCTGGTCAACAGCCTGGAGGCCTTCGCCGATTACCAACGCAACGAGGCTTGGACCTGGGAGCATCAGGCCCTGGTGCGTGCGCGCGTGGTAGTCGGCGATCCGGCGCTGGCCGCTCGCTTCGAGACGGTGCGCAGCGAAGTGCTGGGCCGCCGCCGCGATGTGAATGAACTGCGGGTCGCGGTGCGCGACATGCGTGAACGCATGCGCGTCGAATTGGCGGTGCGCGACGAACACCATTTCGATCTCAAGCAGGACCGGGGTGGTATCGCCGATATCGAATTTATGGTCCAATACGGTGTGCTGGCCTGGGCAGCAAAGCATCCGCAATTGCTGGTTCATACCGACAATATCCGACTGCTCGACGGCTTTGCCCACGCCGGCCTGATGGCCGCCGCCGACAGCCGCTTGCTGGCCGACGCTTACCGCGCCTACCGCGCGCGGTTGCACCGCCTCACCCTGCAGGAAGAAGCCGCCGTCACCGACGCCCGGGAATTCCAGGAGTACCGGGAGAGAGTTGCGGCGTTGTGGCGGAGGTTGATGGAAGAGAAAAGATAAAAGGGTAAAGTAAAATCTGTTGCTTTACCCTTTTATCTTTACCCTTTTATCTTTTCTCTTTGCTCTGGAGTATTGAAAATGACAATGGATGATCGCGACGGCGTCATCTGGTTGGACGGCAAGCTGGTGCCCTGGCGCGATGCCAAGGTCCACGTGCTGACCCACACCCTGCATTACGGCATGGGCGTGTTCGAAGGCGTGCGCGCCTATCAGACCGACAAGGGCACGGCGATCTTCCGCCTCGACGCGCACACCGACCGGCTGTTCCGCTCGGCGCATATTCTGATGATGGACATGCCGTACGACAAAGCCACGATCAATGCAGCGCAGCGCACCGTGGTGCGCGAAAACAATCTGGAAACCGCGTATATCCGCCCGATGTGCTTCTACGGTTCCGAAGGTATGGGACTGCGCGCCGACAATCTCAAGGTGCACGTGATGGTCGCGGCCTGGACCTGGGGCTCATACCTGGGCGCCGAGAACATGGAGCGCGGCATCCGCATCAAGACCTCGTCGTTCACGCGTCACCACGTCAACATCACCATGTGCAAGGCCAAGGCCAATGGCAATTACATGAACTCGATGCTGGCGCTGCGCGAGGCGCTGTCCTGCGGTTATGACGAAGCGATGCTGCTCGACACTGAAGGCTATGTTGCCGAAGGCAGCGGTGAGAATATTTTCCTGATCCGCAACGGCGTGCTGTACACGCCGGATCTGACCTCTGCGCTGGACGGCATCACCCGCGACACCTTGTTCACACTGGCCGCCGAAATTGGTCTGACCGTGAAAGAAAAGCGCATCACCCGCGACGAGGTCTACATCGCCGACGAGGCCTTCTTCACCGGCACCGCCGCCGAAGTCACGCCGATCCGCGAAGTCGATGGCCGGAGCATTGGCAGCGGCACGCGCGGTCCGATCACGACACGCTTGCAGGCGCTGTTCTTCGATCAGGTGCATGGCCGGCGCACGCAGTATCCCGAATGGCTGACGCTGGTGAAATAAAGGTTATGACCAATCCAAACCAGACCGCCCGCACTCCCAATGCCGAGAGTCACTACCAAGTGACGCGCGCCGATCTGCCGTTGCATTGCCCGCTGCCGGGTACGACGCTGTGGAATTCGCACCCGCGTGTCTACCTGCCGATCGAGGCGACCGGCAAGGCCAAGTGTCCCTACTGCGGCGCCGATTACGTGCTCAAGGATTGATGCGCGTTTTATCCGCTTCCCTGTTATGCCCCCTCTCCCCTGCGGGGAGAGGGTTGGGGAGAGGGGCGGTTTACCGCTGACCCATGTCTTCCATCACCGCGCCCTTTGTTGTCTGGCACTGCAGCGATGACAAGCCCGGTCACGACAACCAGATCCGCGGCCTGTTGCGTGCGCTCGCCAAACGCGTGCCGCTGCAAGTGCACACCCTGCACATGCCGGAGCCCAATGCGCAGTGCTGCCTTGCCACACTCACCAATCTATTGCGGCGCCGCTGTCCTGACGGCCGGCATCTGCCCGATCCGGATCTCATCGTCGGCGCCGGCCACGCCACCCACCTGCCGATGCTGTCTGCGCGCCGGGCGCGCGGCGGCCGTGTCATCGTCTTCATGAAGCCCAGTCTGCCGTTGCGCTGCTTTGATCTTTGCATCGTGCCGCAGCACGATGCGGTCGCGGCGCGCGCCAATGTGCTGCAAACACGCGGCCCGCTCAATGCCATCGAGCCGGCGCCCAATAAACTGGAACACCACGGCTTGATCCTGCTCGGCGGACCGTCGAAGCATTATCGTTGGTCGGATCAGGCCATGCTCGAAAACATAGCGACGCTGGTGCACTGTGATCTCAAGTGGTCATGGACGGTGGCCGGTTCACGGCGCACACCGGACTCGATGGAGCAGATACTGCTGGCAGCGAAGCTACCGAATCTTGTTTATGTCGCCGCCCGCGACACCGGTCCGGAATGGCTGCCGTTCCGGCTCTCCGAGGCGCCGCAGGTCTGGGTGACCGAGGACAGCATGTCGATGGTTTACGAGGCGCTGAGCGCCAATGCCGCGGTCGGCGTATTGCCGGTGCCACGCCGGGGATTCAGTCGTGTCTCGCGCGACATGGAGCAATTGCTGGCCGAGGGACGATTGACGTCGTATGACGACTGGTGCAAAGGCCAAGCACTGCGGCAACCGGCGCAGCCTTTGAATGAAGCGGCGCGCTGCGCGGAGTGGGTTGTTGGGCATTGGTTGCGCAGTGCATGAAGGTGCGCAAGCGCTGGTGAGGGTGATTAGTAATGGCACATGAATTAAGACAATCCTCAAAGCGATGAGCACCACTGTGATCAACTGCTGGCTGCTGACCGAAGACAAGGCGGGCATGTACAACCAATGCCTCGGCCTCGCCGAAGCGCTGGGCGTGGCTGCGCAATGGAAGCGCCTGGTGCCGCGCGTGCCTTGGAAATATCTGCCGCCACAGTTGTGGTGTTGTGCACTGCGCGCCGCCGGTCCGGGTGGTGATGTGCTGGCGCCGCCCTGGCCGGATCTGCTGATCGCCACCGGTCGGCCGACAGTCGCTGTGTCGCGCGCGATCCGTCGTGCCAGCGGTGGCAAGACCTTCACTGTGCAGATCCAAAATCCGGGCATCGCCCTGCATCATTTCGATTTGGTGGTAGCACCGCAGCATGATCGCCTGCAGGGTCCCAACGTGATCAGCACGCGAGGCGCCTTGCACCGTATTACACCGGTGCGACTGGCGGCCGAGGCGCAGCGTCTGGCACCGACCTTGGCCCATCTGCCGCAGCCGCGTGCGGCAGTGTTGCTGGGAGGTTCCAATCGCAATTACCGCTTCACGCCGGAACTGGCCGGCGAGTTGGGGGCGCGCTTGGCGGCTTTGGCGCGCAACGGGATCGGGCTGCTGATCACGCCGTCGCGGCGCACTGACCCGCAAGTGCTGGCGATACTGCGCGCGGCATTGGCCGATAGCTCCGCCGTGATCTGGGACGGCATAGGCGAGAACCCTTATTTTGCTTACCTGGGTCTTGCCGATTATCTGCTTGTGACCGGCGATTCGGTGAACATGGTCTCCGAGGCCTGCGCGACCGGCAAACCGGTGTATGTGATCGAATTGGCCGGCGGCTCGGCGAAATTCCAACGCTTTCACACGGCCCTGCGTCAGGCCGGCATGACCCGGCCATTTGTCGGGACGCTGGAGCAATGGCAGTATGCGCCGCTCGACGACGTTGGCGCCGTCGCTGCGGAAATCCGCCGGCGCATGCCAAGTTCGGACTGAATCCAGCGCAACTACAGATTATTCCGCCACGGGACCCGTATAATGTTACCCATTGGACCTAAGCAGGCGGTAGAGAACACAGCAGTGGTGATGACGAGAACAGCTATGGCATTTCTTGATCTCGATGCATTCAATGCCGCGCCCCTGGCGCGTGAGCCATTCGATTACCTGATCGTGCCCGGGTTTCTCAAGGCCGAGTCACGGCAAGTGCTCAACAGCGCTTTCCCGCGCATCGACAAGCCGGGCAGCTTTCCGGTCAGTGAACTGCGCATCAGCCCGCTGTTCACGGAACTGCTGGCGGAGCTGCAAGGTCCGGCCTTCGCGCAGGTGGTCGCCGCCAAGTTCGGCATCGCCGATCTTGCCGACCATCCGACCATGGTCACGGTGCGCGGCCGCTGTCAGAAGAAGGACGGGCGCATCCACACCGACACCGCCAGCAAGATCATTACCGTGCTGGTCTATATGAATGAACACTGGGACGATCAGAGCGGCCGGCTGCGTCTGCTGCGCAGCGCGACCGATCTTGAAGATGTGATTACGGAGGTGCCGCCAGAATGGGGCACGCTATTGGTCTTCCGGCGCTCTGACAATTCCTATCATGGGCACAAGCCGTTCGTTGGTGAACGCCGCGCCTTGCAACTCAACTGGGTGACCGATCAGAGCGTGGTGGACCACGAGCAGACCCGGCACCGGCTCTCGGCGCGCCTCAAGCGCCTCAATCCCTTCGCCTGATCCCATGCAGCGCGCAGACAATCGTGCCCACGACCCGGCACCCCGGCGGAACACCATGGCGCTCAACATCGAGACCTTCAGTAACGTCAAAGGCGGCAATTGTTTCTTCAAGGCCATCGGCCACCCGCTGGTCACCGAGCAAGCCCATGCGTTGCTGACGCGCCTCGCCTCACAGGGCCGCGTCGCGGTCTACGATCCGCTGGGCATGGCCGAAGCGCTGGCGCAGTTCTACGATCTTAGCGCGCTGGATATCGGCGGCGTGTATGTGCAGCGCATCGAGGAGATCGGCAGCCGCATACTCGGCCGCAACGCGCAGCCCATCGCCGTCCTGCCCGACGCGACTGCGGCGGTGGTGTTCGTCGTTGCCTTCGATGCGCAGCGTCTGATCGATCAGGTGCGCCATCTGCTACCGCCGCACGCGCAGGTGGTGAGCCTGGACGTGCTGCGTCTGCCGGATGCGATGCTGAGCAACACGCGGCGTTATCTCGATCCACTCAACTTCGCCACCAACCTCGCCTTGTTCCGCGATGCCGACGGCCGGCACACGCGCGTGGTGAGCTGTAATTACTGGCATGGCTGGGGTGTGCAGGGCACGCAGATCTGGCTGTGTCTTTTCGATCACGCCGGCGCGGTGCTCGCGCAATGGCAGGAGGCTTTGCCGGACGGCAATGCCAGTCTGATCATCGACAGCGCCGCGGTGCGGCGTCGTTTCAATCTCGGCGAGTTCACCGGCACGCTGTTCATTCACGCGCAGCACATCGGTGGTCACGATGTGGTCAAGTACGCTCTCGACACCTATGGCGACGCGGCGACGGAACTGTCCTGCACGCACGACGCCAACTCCTGGCCATCCGATCTGTACGCCGGGCTGCCGGCGCCGTGCGACAACGAGCGCGTGGTGTTGTGGATTCAGAACAGCCATCCGATCCCGATACCGGCCGGCGGCGTTGGTATTAACAAGATGGGCTCGGACGATATCCGCGTGGTGAATGCAGTGATTCCGCCCTTTGGCACGTATGAACTGGATATCGCCACGCTGTTTCCCGAAGCGCGCTGGCCCGAGCAGTTCGAGGTGCAGGCCGGCAAGTATTGCGTGCGGCCGCGCTATGAAGTGAGCGTGCGCGGCGGGCGCAGCCGCATGGCGCACGTCAATGTGGAGCGGGTCGATCTCAAATCCGATCCGCAACTGCCCAAGCTCGGTGAGCTGGTTGGCAAGGGTTATTTGCTGCCGGCTCCAATACTGCCCATCGCGCAATGGCACAGCTTGGCGTTGCCCACGCCCATGACCACGTGCCAGCAGCAACTACCGCTCGCGGTGAAAGTTTTCGATGCCACTGGCGCGGAAATTATCACGCATTCGTTCGGCAATCTCGCGCGCCACGACAGCGTGGCGCTCGATATCAATGGCCTGCTCGTGCGTGCCGGCAAATCGTTGCCCAGCGGTTACGGTCACATGGAACTGATCTACGATTTCGCGGCAGGCAAGGAGGCCGACGGCTGGCTGCACGCGCTGTTCCGCTATCAGCAGCTGTCCAGCGGGCACATC
>JBGPWJ010000273.1:0-3242 GCA_041492115.1 Gammaproteobacteria bacterium | reverse complement strand
GCTCGATTTCATCCGCACACGGCTCTGGCAGGATGGGCGCCTGCTGGCGACGTACAAAGACGGCCACGCGCATCTGCCTGCCTATCTCGACGACTACGCCTTCCTGATCGACGCCATCATCGAACTGGTGCAGACGCGCTGGCGCACGGCGGACCTGCACTTCGCGATGCAACTCGCCGACGTGCTGCTGGCCCACTTCAAAGACACGGAGCAAGGCGGCTTCTTCTTCACCGCCGACGATCACGAGCAACTGATCCAGCGTCCCAAGCCCCTCGCCGACGAATCCATGCCCGCCGGCAACGGTATCGCCGCGCTGGCACTGGGCCGGCTCGGCCACATCCTCGGCGAGCCTCGTTATCTGGACGCCGCCGAACGCACGCTCAAAGCCGCGTGGCCGGCCATGACCGAGATGCCTTATGCGCATGTCGCGCTGATCATCGCACTGGAAGAATATCTGGAGGTTCCGCAGACCATCGTGCTGCGCGGCGAGGGTGCGGCATTGCACGAATGGCAGGAGCATTGCGCGCGGCCCTATGCGCCGGGTCGCATCGTGTTGGCGATACCGGCCGATGAAAAAGATTTGCCGGGACTGCTGGCCGAACGCAAACCGCAGGGTGAGATCGTCGCCTATGCCTGCGAAGGCATAACGTGCCGGGCGCCGGTCACGGATGTGGCGGAGTTGCAGGAGCTGCTGTAGGGGCGCAACATGCTGCGGCCTGAATTGCGGCTTGACCCCGGTTCAACCGCGACCTTAAGATAAAAACACCGGACACACACCATAAGGTTCATGCGTTGATGCAAGCCTGAGCCAAATAGGGAGGAATGTCATGAGGTTTCTTCTCGTCATCGCGCTACTTGCGCTGATCGGTCTATCCGGCTGCGCCACCAATCCCGCAACCGGCACACCGGACTTCATGCTGGTCAATCAGGACGACGAAGTCCGGGCAGGTAATGACATGCATGCTAAGGTGGTCGAGCATTTCGGTCATTACACTTCCGACGCCCTCCAGCAATACATCGACCAAGTCGGGCAACGCGTCGCCAGCCACTCACCGCGTCCCGATACCAAGTACCACTTCGAAATTCTCGACACACCCGAGGTCAACGCCTTCGCGCTGCCCGGGGGCCACATATACATCACCCGCGGCATGCTCGCCTATCTCGATTCAGAGCCACAGTTGGCCGCTGTGCTCGCGCATGAGATTGGGCATGTGGTCGCCCGCCATGCCGCACGGCAGGCCAGTCAGGGCATGGTGGTCGGCATTGTCGGCGCGGCTGTCAGCATCTACACCGGCATCGGCGCCACCGGCGATATGGTGAACGGTCTCGGCAACGTCGCTATCCGTGGTTACGGGCGCGGATACGAGCTGGAAGCGGACCGGTTGGGCGCCGAGTATCTTGCGCGCAGCGGCTACGATCCCAATGCGATGATCGAAGTCCTGACCATCCTCAAAAACCAAGAGGAATTCGAGATCGCCACTGCGCAGCAAGAACATCGCCCGCCGAAGGTTTATCACGGCGTGTTCTCCACGCACCCCGATACCGACGAGCGTCTGAAGGAGGCGGTGGGTGCCGGGGCTCGGCTAAAGAGCGCACCTGTTGCGCCGCTTGCTGACTCGGCCGTATTCATGCACAAACTGGACGGTCTGGTGTTGGTATCGGACTTCAACACCCGCACCAAGTCCCAGCGTTACGTTGATCCCGACCTGGGACTTGCCGTGCAGGCACCGGACATGTGGAAAGTCACCGACCATGACGCCCAACACATCGACATGCAGATCGGCGGAGGCAGCGCATCCGTAACGCTGCGCGCCTACGATTGGGACGGCAGCATGACGGCACACGACCTGCTGACCCGCAAGCTCGGCGCGGAAGAGGTGGAAAAGGAGATCGACCTGCACCACGGCACGCTGCAAGGCTACAAGACCATGGGAATCCTCGACACCCCGTTCGGACATCAGCGCGCTCGCTTGATCGTGATCCTGCATGAGCACCGCGCCTTCGTATTTGTCGGCGCCGCGCGCGATGCGGTGGATGTCGAGAAATACCATTTGGTTGCCATCGATCAAGCCGCGCTCAGTCTGCACCTACTGACGCCACAGGAAAGCGCCGACGCGCGTGAGAAGCGCCTGCACATCGTCGTCGCCGATGCGAATGCGAACTACGCTGAACTTGCAAAACACTGCGCACTGGATAAAAACGCGGCGGCGCAGTTGCGGCTACTTAACGGAGCCTATCCGGATAAAGAACCGCAGGTGGGGCAGTTGATCAAAGTCGTTCAGTAGAGGTCAAGATCAGCAATTCGCGATAAGATCAGCAGGTGCTCAGCTATCCTTTTGTGTTCACTCCACTGGTGACATCACGGATCGATGTATTGCACTCTATCTCCGGTGACATCCCGCCACGTATTTGCGTATAACCTACCTCCAGCTTGTATACATGGCTGGGCTCGAGCATCTGCTCCAGTTCAACATTTCGAAGAGACTCGGCGCCGGCTTGCCGGATATAGCATTCCACCGCCAGCCCGTATTTTCCGGGCTTCAGCCAATACTCTCGGACCAGCTTGGATGTGGCTGATACCTTAATGTATCGGCGGTTTACGCTCAACAAATCCGCGCCTTTGTCATTGGTAAATTCTCCCAATAGTGCTTTGGCAATACTGCTTGCGCCAGGACCCTGACCAATCACAATAGCAGCACCATCACGAACATCTGACGATATCCCTGGTATGTACTCTCTTTCAGGTGCCAAAGCACAACCCGTAACACTCATCACTATCGACAACAAGCCCACTACAAAATAGCTGGCTGACCATTCCATAATTACTCCAATTACTTCTCAAAAAGTCGAGTCGAGGTAGGGTGGGCAGCTTTGCTGCACACAACGTTAACCGCAAACATCGAATCTTGTGGGCAACGAGTTGCCCCCTACATTATTGCTAGACTGCGAAGCCGAACTCTGCTTTGAACCGTGCCGCGAATTCCTCCCGATCGAAGCGATGATTCTGCGTGCCATGATGCTCGATCTTAATTGCGCCCATCAGTGCGGCGATGCGGCCGGTGGTTTCCCACTCCATGCCATTCATCAGGCCATACAACAGTCCGGCGCGGTAGGCATCGCCGCAACCAGTGGGGTCGACGGCGGCGGCGATCTTCGCGGTGGGGACCTCGATGCGTTTCTGTTTGTTGTAGATGTGTGAGCCCTTCGCACCCAGCGTCACGATCAGCGCCTCGACCCGTTCG
>JBGPWJ010000209.1:0-4769 GCA_041492115.1 Gammaproteobacteria bacterium | reverse complement strand
TGAGCTATCTGATTTCCCCGAGTGCCATCGGTTGTTACCGAGTGTGCGTCGCATGAAGACTTGGCTGGTTACCGGTGGCGCGGGATTCATCGGCAGTAATTTCGTGCTCGGGCTGATTCAGGCCGGCGGAGTCCGGGTCGTCAATCTCGATGCCCTGACCTACGCGGGCAATCTCGATACGCTCGCGTCGCTCAAGCCGCATCCGGATCATATCTTCGTACAGGGCGATATCGGCGATCAGGTGCTCGTCAGTCGGCTGCTCGCCGAGCACCGTCCGCAGGCGGTCATCAATTTCGCCGCGGAGAGTCATGTCGATCGTTCTATCGACGGTCCCGTGCCGTTCATCACTACCAATATCGTCGGCACCTTCGTCCTGCTGGAAGCGAGCCTGGCGTATTGGCGCACGCTGCCGGACCAAGATCGCGCGGCGTTTCGTTTTCTGCACGTGTCGACCGACGAGGTCTACGGTTCGCTCGGTGCCGAGGGCTATTTCACCGAGGACACACCGTACGCGCCGAACTCCCCCTATTCGGCTTCCAAGGCGGCCTCGGATCATCTGGTGCGCGCCTATCACCACACCTACGGCCTGCCGACGCTGACCAGCAATTGCTCGAACAATTACGGGCCACGCCAGTTTCCCGAGAAGCTGATCCCGCTGATCATTCTGAATGCGCTGGAGGGCAAGCCGCTGCCGGTATATGGCGATGGTGGCAACATCCGCGACTGGTTGTATGTCGAGGATCACTGCCAGGCGATCAGTCGGGTGCTGGCGGCCGGCGCCGTCGGGTCGACCTACAATATCGGCGGGCACAATGAGAAAACCAATCTCGATGTCGTCACTACCTTGTGCGCCCTGCTCGACGAGTTGTCTCCCGATGCGCAGGGCGGCCCGCATGCGCGCCTGATACACTTCGTCAAGGATCGACCCGGCCATGACCGGCGCTACGCCATTGATGCCGGCAAGATTCAACGCGAGCTGGATTGGACGCCGCGTGAGAGTTTCGAGACCGGGCTGCGCAAGACCGTGCGCTGGTATCTCGATAATCTGGACTGGTGCCGGCGCGTGCAGGATGGCAGTTACCGGGGGGAGCGGTTGGGACTGGAAATAAAATAATGAATGATGAACGCCAAGCACTGAACAGTTCCGGGCAATTCTTCCTTATGGTGGCGAATTCTTCATTATTCCGCATTCCAAGGAATTGCCGATGACGATTGAAGCGCCCATGAAAGGCATCATCCTTGCCGGCGGCTCCGGCACGCGGCTCTATCCGCTCACGCAGGTGGTGAGCAAACAGCTGCTGCCGGTGTACGACAAGCCGATGATCTACTATCCGCTGTCGACGCTGATGCTGGCGGGTATCCGCGATATTCTGATCATCACCACGCCGCACGATCAGCCGTTCTTTCAGGCGTTGCTTAAGGACGGCGCGCACTGGGGTTTGCAGATCAGCTACGCGGTGCAGCCGCAACCCGAAGGCTTGGCGCAGGCCTTCATCATCGGCAAGGATTTCATCGGCAAGGATCCCTGCTGCCTGGTGTTGGGCGACAACATCTTCTACGGCCACGGTCTGACCGGCCTGCTGCGCAATGCGCAGCAGCGCGCGCAGGGCGCGACGGTGTTCGGTTACTGGGTCAAGGATCCGCAGCGCTACGGTGTGGCTGAATTCGATCAACAGGGGCGTGTCACGCACTTGGTGGAAAAACCGGCGCAGCCAAAATCCAACTACGCAATAACCGGATTGTACTTCTACGACAATCAGGTGGCGGAAATGGCGGCGCAGTTGCGGCCATCGGTGCGCGGCGAATTGGAAATCACCGACCTCAACAATCTCTATCTTGCACGCGGCGCGTTGCACCTGGAGAAATTCGGCCGCGGCGTGGCCTGGCTCGATACCGGTACGCACGAGTCGTTGATGCAGGCATCGAACTTCATCGAGACCATCGAGTCGCGCCAGGGTCTCAAAGTGTCCTGCCCTGAGGAGATCGCCTTCAACGCCGGTTGGATCGATGCGGCGCAACTGGAAAGTCTTGCCGCACCTTTGCGCAAGAATGGCTATGGTGAATATCTGCTAGGGCTGCTGCATCGCGAGCGGGATTGGCCGCAATGAAGGTGACCGAGACGGAACTGCCGGGGATACTTCTGATCGAGCCCAAAGTGTTCGGCGACGCGCGCGGTTTCTTCATGGAAACCTGGAGCAAGTCGCGGTATACGGAAGCCGGAATACCGGTCGATTTCGTCCAGGACAATATTTCTTTTTCGCAGCGCGGCGTGTTGCGCGGTCTGCACTTTCAGAAACCCAACACGCAGGGCAAGCTGGTGTATGTGCTGCACGGTGAGGTGTTCGATGTGGCTGTCGATGTCCGTGTCGGTTCGCCGCACTTCGGCCGCTGGATAGGCGTGACGTTATCCGCGGACAACAAGCGCCAACTGTACGTTCCTCCTGGTTTCGCCCACGGTTTTTGTGTCACCAGCGAGGAGGTCTTGTTCGCCTATAAGTGTACCGATGTCTACAATCCCGCCGCGGAAGGCACGGTGCGCTGGGATGACCCGGACATCGGCATAGCATGGCCGATCAGCGCCACGCAGGTGTCCGATAAGGATCGTGTCGGGCCTTTGCTGAAGGACTGGCCAAGGCAGCGTCTGCCGCAGTACGCCGCTGATGATCATGGTTGAACCGGTGCGCCGCCGCATTCTGGTGACCGGCGCCAACGGCCAGATTGGCTGGGAATTGCTGCGCTGCCTGCAACCTCTTGGCGAGATCGTCGCAACAACGTCGAAGGCCGGCACTACGCAGCGTGCATTGAACTTGGCCGATCCCGATGCGATACGCGCCATCGTGCGTGAACTGCGTCCGCAGCTTATCGTCAACGCCGCCGCCTACACCGCAGTTGATCAGGCCGAAGATGATGTCGACCTGGCGATGGCGATCAACGCTGTCGCACCGGGCGTACTCGCCGAAGAGGCCAAACGCTGCGGTGCCGCGCTGGTGCACTATTCCACCGATTATGTGTTCGATGGCAGCAAGACCGGCGCCTATCAGGAAGAAGATTTACCGAATCCACTCAGCGCCTATGGACGCAGCAAACTCGCCGGCGAACAGGCCATACAGCAAGTGGGCGTGGCGCATCTGATCTTGCGCACCAGTTGGGTGTATGGCGCGCGCGGCAAGAATTTTCTGCGGACAATTCTGCGCCTGGCGCGCGAGCGGCCGGAATTGAATGTCGTCGACGATCAGATCGGTACGCCGAATTGGAGCCGGTTGCTGGCCGAGGCGACGGCGCTGGCGCTCGCTACTCAGCTGCGTGGAGTCGGTAAGAAATGGGATGCTGAGTTGGAGCGGCTTCGGGATGTGAGTGGTCTTTACCATCTCTCGGCGGGCGGTGCGACAAGTTGGTGTGGCTTCGCGCGTGGCATACTTGGAATTGCCGAATCATCTTGTCGTGTGAATGGCATTACTACTGCGGAGTACCCGCTGCGGGCGCCGCGCCCTATGAATTCCCGGTTAATCACGGAAAAGTTTTCACGGACATTTGGTTTGGACTTGCCTGCCTGGGATGAGGCATTGAAGCTGTGCATGGCTGACGTGTTGTAACGCGGATGATGCGATCCCCCCGCCGACAGTAATACCTGCCGTCGCGATGTTTGGGTGATTCCCCGCCGGCAGTGTTAAACTGCACCTGAGCCGGCTGGACAGCCGCTGTGTCCTTTGGGGCATGGAGGAAAGTCCGGGCTCCATAGGGCAGAGTGCCAGGTAACGCCTGGGGGGCGTAAGCCCACGGCCAGTGCCACAGAAAATATACCGCCAAGCGGCGTTCGCGCCGCCGGTAAGGGTGAAATGGTGCGGTAAGAGCGCACCGCGCCTGTGGTAACACAGGTGGCAGGGTAAACCCCACTCGGAGCAAGACCAAATAGGGGAGCATTAGGCGCGGCCCGCGTTGCTCCCGGGTAGGTCGCTTGAGACGTACGGCGACGTACGCCCTAGATGAATGGCTGTCCTCGACAGAACCCGGCTTACAGGCCGGCTCAACTTTTTTATTACCGAGAGGGTGCATCCTGCCGTGTCTGTAGTTGTCAGTGCACACCAAGTGGGGCGGAATTGAGCCGCCCCGACTCACCAAGTTACCATTTTACCCCGTCAGATTCTTTCCCGCGCTCGCTAGTCTTAAGACTCTTCTCTAGCAGTTCCTACCAAGCTTCTGATTTTGAGATTTATCCCACTTCGCATCTATCCTTGCCCCAGCGCTTCGTTGCTAAGTTATTGTGTCGGAAACAGGAATTTCTCCATTTTCACATTAAATATTCTTGACAGCACTGACCCGTCTACCTATAGTGCCGCGAGGTGGGCAGGTATAGTAAAAATGTGGGATAAAATAGGAGTTGCGAGTGTTCCGCGGCATTTATCCAATCAGTCTCGACACAAAATATCGGCTCGCGATCCCGACGCGCTACCGTGCCGAGCTTGTGGAGCAGTGCGAGGGACGCTTGGTCGGCACGGTCAACCAGGTGGGTTGTCTGGCGCTTTACCCCCTGCCGGTATGGGAATCCGTTGAAGAAGAGCTTAGTCAGTTGCCGAGTTTCGTGGCACAGACCAGCGAAGTGCAGCGCATGATGCTTGCGCATGCCAGCGAACTCGATGTTGACAGTCACGGTCGCGTGCTGGTGCCAACCTTGCTGCGGCAGTTCGCCAACATCGACAAGCATGTGGTGCTGGCGGGCATGGGCAAGAAATTCGAGTTGTGGAATGCGGATATCTGGCAGGCCCGTTGTG
>JBGPWJ010000151.1:0-6647 GCA_041492115.1 Gammaproteobacteria bacterium | reverse complement strand
GCTGGAGGAACCCAAGACCACGCTGGCGGAATTATGCGAGCACATCCTGGGCCCGGACTTTCCGACCGAGGCCGAGATCATCACGCCGCGCGCCGATCTGCTGCGCATGTATGAGACCGGTAACGGCTCGGTGCGCGTGCGTGCCCGCTACGAGCGCGAGGATGGCGATGTTGTCATCACGGCATTGCCCTATCAGGTTTCGGGCGCCAAGGTGCTGGAGCAGATCGCCGAGCAGATGAATGCCAAGAAGCTGCCCATGATCGAGGACCTGCGCGACGAGTCCGATCATGAACACCCGACCCGACTGGTGATCGTGCCGCGCTCCAATCGCGTCGATGTCGAGGAGCTGATGGGGCATCTGTTCGTCAGTACCGATCTGGAGCGCAGTTATCGCGTCAATATGAACATGATCGGCCTGTCCGGCCGGCCGCAGGTCAAGAACCTGCGCCAGATTCTGGAAGAGTGGCTGGAGTTTCGTACCAGCACAGTGCGACGACGTCTGGAATATCGCCTCGACAAAGTGCAGAAACGCCTGCATATCCTCGACGGCCTGCTGATCGCCTATCTCAATCTTGATGAAGTGATCGCCATCATCCGTCGCGAGGAAGAACCCAAGCCGGTGCTGATGGCGCGCTTCGGTTTGAGCGACACCCAGGCCGAATCGATTCTGGAGTTGAAACTGCGGCATCTGGCCA
This sequence comes from Gammaproteobacteria bacterium, assembly GCA_041492115.1. Classification (GTDB taxonomy): domain Bacteria; phylum Pseudomonadota; class Gammaproteobacteria; order JBBQDK01; family JBBQDK01; genus JBBQDK01. The sequence continues at coordinate 5,952 of JBGPWJ010000151.1, read as the reverse complement.
AGCTGGAAGAGATGAAGATCCGCGGCGAACAGCAGCAGCTCGACGCTGAGCGTGACGGACTGGAAAAAACCCTGGCGTCCAAGCAACGCCTGAAAACGCTGATCCGCAAAGAGCTCACAGAAGACGCCGAGAAATACGGCGATGCGCGCCGCGCGCCGCTGGTGGAACGCCGCGCCGCTCAGGCCTTCGATGCCACGACGCTGATTCCGAATGAGCCGCTCACCGTGGTGATGTCGACCATGGGCTGGGTGCGTGCTGCAAAAGGTCATGACATCGACCCGGCGACACTGAGTTACAAAGCCGGCGACAGCTTCCTGTGCGCGGCCCGCGGCCGCAGCAATCAGCAGGCGGTGTTCCTCGATTCCACCGGCCGCAGTTATTCATTGCCGGCCCACAACCTGCCCTCCGCTCGCAGCCAGGGCGAACCGCTCACCGGTCGCATCGATCCGCCAGCGGGTGCGAGCTTCGCGGGTGTTCTGCTCGGCGACCCCGAACAACGCTGTCTAATCGCGAGTGATGCCGGTTACGGTTTCATCGCCAAGCTGGGAGATCTGCACGCGCGCAACCGCGCCGGCAAGACCCTGCTCAATCTGCCCGACGGCGCGCGCGTGCTGATGCCGGTGCTGGTGCAGGACAGCGCCAGCGATCAGGTCGCCGCATTGACCAACACCGGCCGTCTGCTGGTGTTCCCCGCCAGCGACTTGCCGGAACTTTCCCGCGGCAAGGGCAACAAGCTGCTGGGGATTCCGTCAGCAAAAGTTGCCGCGCGCGAGGAATTCCTGGTGGCCGTGGTCGCTATTCCGGAAGGCGGTAACCTGGTGGTGTACTCCGGTCAGCGGCATCTCACGCTCAAGCCGTCCGACCTCGGCAATTACCGCGGCGAACGCGGCCGGCGCGGCGAGAAGCTGCCGCGCGGGTTCCAGCGCGTCGATAGTGCGGAGTCTGCCTGACGGGCCACGACGATGGGCTGATGGTGCGGCATCGAAGACCGGTGCGGCGCGGGTGATAGCCGCAGGTGAAAAGAGATCGATTAGCAGTCCACCAATGAAAACGGGCTGTGTCCTGCGACACAGCCCGTCTCCAGTGAACCGCTGCTTGGTTACTTGCCGGCGGGGGCGGGCGCAGCAGGCGGTGCTGCGCCGGGTGCGGGCGCCGGAGCAGGTGTCGGTGCCGCGGCGGGTTCTGCGGCGACCGGCAGGTTCTGCTCTTTGATCTCAACCTTACCCGCGGTCTTCAGGCTATCGATGAAGTCCTGCGACATCTTCTGTTGCATGAAGTTGCGCACGCGGTCTTTCATCTGATCGAACGCCGGTACCTGCGGACTGCGGGAATCTTCCAGCATGATGACGTGCCAGCCGAACTGCGACTGTACCGGTGTCTTGGTATATTCGCCTTTCTTCAGTGCCAGCGCGGCATCCGAGAACGGCTTCACCATCTGGTTCGGATTGAACCAGCCCAGGTCGCCGCCTTCTTTCGCGGAGCTGTCGCTGGATTTGTCTTTGGCGAGCTTGGCGAAATCCGCGCCCTTGCCGAGCTGCGCGATGATCGCCTTGGCTTCGGCCTCGGTCTTGACCAGGATGTGACGGGCCTTCAATTCCTTGGTGCCGGCACCGGCGATGCGCTGATCGTATTCTTTTTTGAGCTGTTCATCCGTGATCGGATGCGCTTGGATATAGTCTTTCAGCGCGGCATTGGCGAGCAGTACCCGGCGCTGACTTTCGATGGTCTTCACAACGTCGGGATTTTTGTCGAGGCCCTTCTTGAGCGCTTCCTGCACTACCAGTTCCAGACTCACCAGCTCGTTGACGATGGCCTTGGCTTCCGCGGCGGTCGGTTTGCTGCCGGGCTGAAGGCGATGCGCGGCGTATTCGTTGAACTCATCGAGGGTGATCGCCGTGCCGTTGACGTTGGCGATGACCTTGCTGTCGCCGGAGGCTGTGATCGGTGCCGTGGTTGTGGCCGGGGCGGAATCTTTGCCCGACTCGCTACTGCTGGTGGCGGTCGGCTTGTTGCAGCCGCTGAGCATCAGTGTGACACAGGCGCTTGCCAGCAGCAGGCGCTTGGAGAATGTTGGCATAAAGAGTTCCTTGCGTGACGGAGTCAATGTTAGATTTCTTGCGGTGTATAGGCTTTGATGCTGAGTGCGTGAATCGCGCCTCCCATGGCATCGCCGAGGGCATCATATATCAAGCGATGGCGCTGGAGTAGACCCAGCCCGGCAAATGCCTGGGAGACAATAATCACTTCGTAATGACCGCCGCCGCTCCTGGCGCCCGCGTGGCCGGCGTGGCTGGCGCTGTCGTCGATGATCTCCAGACTTTCCGGGGCAAGCGCCGCGTTGAGGCGGTTGCGGATCATGGCAATGCGCGCTTCGGGCATCAGGGCAGTACCTTCTTGAAGGGTTTGACGATGACCTCGGCATAGACGCCGGCCGCGACATAAGGGTCGGCATCCGCCCAGTCCTGTGCCGCGGTCTGGTTGGCGAACTCCGCCACCACCAGACTGCCGGTGAACCCGGCCGGTCCGGGGTCCGGGCTGTCGATCGCCGGGTGCGGACCGGCCAGTACCAGACGGCCTTCGTCGCGCAGGGTGTTGAGACGTGCGAGGTGGGCCGGGCGGGCGCCGAGGCGCCGTTCCAGGCTGCCCTGGGTGTCGCGGCTGATGATGGCGTAGAGCATCCAATCAGACCTTATCCGTACTTGGCGGCTCGCTGGCATGGCGGCTGATGAACACGGCTTGCAGCAGCACGAACAACAGCGTCAGCCCCATGATGCCGAACAGCTTGAAGTTGACCCAGGTGTTTTCGCTGAAGTTGAACGCGACGTAGAGGTTGGCGATGCCCATGATGATGAAAAACACCACCCAGCTGAGGTTGAGTCGCAGCCAGATCGGCGCCGGCAACACCACCGCCTGGTCCATCATGCGCTGCACCAGCGATTTCTCGCCGATGAACTGGCTGCCGAGGAAGGCGCCGGCGAACAGCCAGTTCAACACCGTCGGTTTCCACTTGATGAAGTTCGGGTCGTGCAGCAGCAATGTGGCGCCGCCGAAAATCGCGACCAGTACCAGCGTCACCAGGTGCGAGGTCTGGAAGCGGCGATGCATGAGCCAGAACACACCGACCTGCAGGAAGGTCGCGACGATGATGCTGGCCGTGGCGACATAGATGTCGAACAGCTTGTAAGCCACAAAGAACAGCAGCACCGGAAAGAAGTCAAAGAGAAATTTCATGGTTGGCGTTTGATGGTGGATGGCGTGATTAGTTTCAGTGGGCCGTCGCGGATTGTAAAGTGCTGTGCCGCGCGTTGGTCATGTGACCGGTTGCTAATGCAGGGTTTTGGTCATGCTCCATTGTCGGTAGTACTTTTCCATGACGCTGCGCACCACCTCCGGGTAATTCAGCGCGTCCATCTGCAGCATGCCCTCGCGGAAGAATTCCGAGGCGTCGTCCGGCAGATTGGCGATCAGGACCCGGAATGCCGCTTCCATCACCGCGGGGTTGTGGGTGCGGGTGGCGACGATGCCGCGATTCAGATTGAGCACGCGCCAGGGACGGTTGGGGTTGCTGTTCTCCAGATCGTGTTGCAGCGTCGGCGACACCGCGGCGATGATCTCGCCCATGGCGGCGCACAAATCTTCCAGCACCATGGCATCGGAAGTGGTGTTGGCCAGATAGGCGACGCCATCGACCACTGGCTCAAGGTTGCGCAGCTCGGCGCCATGGCGCGCCAGCCACAGCGCCAACGGATAAGCGGCACTCTGCAATTGGTGGTGACTCTGTTCCAGTTTGAGTTTTTCCGCCCAGTAAATCATGTCACTGAGCAGGCTGAGGCCGTAATCACCGAGTTCACTGATGTCGAGGCTGTCGCCGCCCTGCCAGGCCGAGTCCTGTTGTCTGGCAGCGCCGTGCAGATCGGTATCCATGCGCTTGAGGACGTCCATGAACTGTTGCATGGCGCTGGCCAGTAGCGTCGGGTTGGCGGCGTCGTCGTCGACTATGCCGCTGTCTTCAAAGGCCTCGACCACCTCTTCGATGGCGTCTTCGCAGGTCTCGCACAGCGAGCCGATATCGAGGGAAATCCAGTTCATCGCGCACACAATCGCAAGGGGGCGCCCATGATAACGCAATTGTGCTGATGACAGGAGAGCATTTTCCCGGTCCATACCGCTTGGTGCGCGCGCCAGGGGCATGCCGGCTGGGTTACAATGCCCGCATGAGCTTACGTTACGATCTGCATACCCATTCCACGGCCTCGGACGGGACGCTGTCGCCCGAGGCGCTGGTGCGGCGTGCCCATGCGCAGGGTGTCGATGTGCTGGCGCTGACCGATCACGACACGACAACGGGCTGTGCCAGTGCACTGGTGGTCGCCGCTGAATTGGGGTTGTGCCTGGTGCCGGGTGCGGAAATATCGGTCAGCTGGTGCGGCGCGACCTTGCACATTCTCGGGCTTGGCGTCGATCCGGCGAACGTCTTGCTGCAGCAGGGACTCGTCGGACTGGGTCATTACCGCGAACAGCGTGCCGAGGAAATCGGCCGCCGTCTGCTGAAACACGGCGTCAATGCGGCGCACGATGGCGCGCGGCAACATGCGGGCGGCGCTCGGGTGGGGCGCACGCACTTCGCGCGCTTTCTGGTCGAGCAGGGTCATGCGCGCGATCTGCGCGATGCCTTCAAAAACTTTCTGACACTGGGCAAGCCGGGTTATGTCAGCGGCGAGTGGGCGGAATTGTCGCAGGCCGTCGCTTGGATTTGCGGCGCGGGCGGTCAGGCCGTGATCGCGCATCCGGCGCGCTATAAACTCACCGCGACAAAACTGCGGCGACTGATCGGTGAATTCAAGGAATGCGGCGGTGTCGGCATGGAAGTCGTGTCTGGCAGTCACAGTCGTGACGAGATGTTCACCTACGCCAATCACACGCGTCAGCACGGCCTGCTGGCGTCGAGCGGATCGGACTATCACGGGCCCGCCAACCCGTGGATTGATCTGGGCCGCCTGCCCGCACTGCCCGCGGGTTGCGTACCGGTATGGACTGACTGGCCGTGTGAATTACTGACCGCGAGCGCCGTATAACGAGACAGAATCAGCGCAAACGAATTGCTCCATCCGCCTTGCGACAGGATGACCGCACCGCTCCTGCGCGGAGCACTCACTACGTGTTACCGAACCTATGAGTCAATTTTTTCAGATCCATCCCATCAATCCACAGGCAAGACTGATACGTCGCGCCGTCGAGATCGTGCGTGACGGCGGCGTGATCGCCTATCCCACCGATTCGGGCTATGCACTGGGCTGTCACATCGGCGACAAGGACGCGATGGAACGCATCCGTTCTCTGCGTGTTCTTGACGACAAGCATAACTTCACGCTGATGTGCCGCGACCTGTCCGAGATCGCGACCTACGCCAAGGTCGAGAACAGCGCCTATCGTCTACTCAAGGCGCACACGCCCGCGCCCTATACGTTCATACTGGAAGCGACACGTGAAGTGCCGCGCCGCCTGCAGCACCCGCGCCGCAAGACCATCGGCATCCGTGTGCCGGACAATGCCATAACTCAGGCATTGCTCGCCGAGCTGGGTGAGCCGTTGTTGAGTTCAACGCTGATTCTGCCGGGACAGGATATGCCCATGACCGATGCCGAAGAGATTCGCGACACGCTGGGTAATCGTCTCGATCTGGTTGTCGACGGCGGCTATTGCGGATTCGAACCTACCACCGTGGTCGATCTGGTCACAGGCGCGCCTGATATCCTGCGCGTCGGCAAGGGGGCTACGGAAACCTTGGTATAGTATAAAGAGCGCAGGGCGGAATAGGTCGTAGGCCATATTCCGCCGAATGTTGTCATGCGGCGCAATACACTACGCAATTGCGCCTACCTAGATACAGAATCCCCCGGACTGGGTATAATCCCCGCACAATGTTTGAACTGAATCTGCTGCAACGCATAG
>JBGPWJ010000030.1:0-15450 GCA_041492115.1 Gammaproteobacteria bacterium | reverse complement strand
GTCAACGGCGGAATTCCCTTGCGCGGAGAGGTGCGCATCTCGGGCGCCAAGAACGCGGCGCTGCCCGTACTCGTCGCCTCGCTGCTCACGGCCGAGCCGGTGCGCATCGGAAACGTGCCGCACCTGCAAGACATCACCACCACCATGGAATTGCTCGGCCGCATGGGCGTGCAGCTGACCATCGACGAGTGCATGCGTGTCGAGGTCGATCCGCGCACCATCCGCGAGTTCCACGCGCCCTATGAACTGGTCAAGACCATGCGCGCCTCGATTCTGGTGCTGGGTCCGCTGCTGACCCACTATGGCAGCGCTGTTGTGTCGTTGCCGGGCGGTTGCGCCATCGGCTCGCGGCCGGTGAATCTGCACATCAAAGGTCTGGAGCAACTCGGTGCACAGATCGTTGTGGAAGGTGGCTACATCCGCGCCCACTGTAAGCGCCTGAAAGGCGCGCGTCTGGTCATGGACATGGTCACGGTCACCGGCACGGAAAACCTGATGATGGCCGCCGCGCTCGCCGAGGGCACGACGCAGATCGAAAACGCTGCGCGCGAACCCGAGGTGCTGGACCTGGCCAACTTCCTCAACAGCATGGGCGCCAAGATCAGCGGCGCCGGGACTGACACCATCACAATCGAAGGTGTACAGAGTCTGTCGGGAACCCGTTACGAGGTGATGCCGGACCGTATCGAGACCGGCACCTACCTGGTGGCCGGCGCGATCACCGGTGGGCACGTCAAACTCAAGGACACCCGCCCGCAGATCATGGATGCCGTGCTGCAGAAACTCACCGAGGCCGGCGCGGACATCACGGTTGGCGACGACTGGATTGATCTGGATATGCATGGTCAGCGACCCAAGGCCGTCGATCTGCGCACTGCGCCCTATCCCGCGTTCCCGACCGATATGCAGGCGCAGTTCGCCGCACTCAACGCCGTGGCCGATGGCGTCGGCACCATCACCGAGACGGTGTTCGAGAATCGTTTCATGCACGTGCAGGAGATGCAGCGCATGGGTGCCGACATCCGCCTGGAAGGCAACACCGCGATCAGCCGTGGCATCAAACGTCTCACCGGCGCACCGGTGATGGCCACCGACCTGCGCGCCTCCGCGGGCCTGGTGCTGGCCGGTCTGGTCGCCGACGGCGACACCGTGGTGGACCGCATCTATCACATCGACCGCGGCTACGAGCGCATCGAGGAAAAGCTGTCACAGCTTGGCGCGAAGATCAGGCGGGTGCCTTCAAAAGGCAGTGGCGAGTAGCAAGTAGCGAGGGAAGCGCAATCGCCAGTTCTGTCGCCAAGTCTTGATACTTCCGCTGCACTCCCTAATACTCCCGACTTGCTACTCGCAACTTGCTACTGAATTTATGACATTAACCATCGCCCTTTCCAAAGGCCGTATCTTCCAGGAAACCCTGCCGCTGCTGGCCAAGGCCGGTATCGTGCCGGTCGATGATCCGGAGAAAAGCCGCAAGCTGATTCTGGACACCAACCGCGACGACGTGAAGCTGGTCATCATCCGCGCGTCCGATGTGCCGACCTATGTGCAATATGGCGCGGCGGATCTGGGCGTGGCCGGCAAGGACGTGCTCATGGAGCATGGCGGCGAAGGTCTCTACGAACCGCTGGATCTCGGCATCGCGCGCTGTCGCCTGATGGTTGCCGGACGGGCAACGCCGACGGCCGGCGAAGGTCGCATGCGCATCGCCACCAAGTACGTCAATTGCGCACGCCGCCACTTCGCCGAGCAGGGTCTGCAGGTCGAGATCGTTAAACTGTACGGCTCCATGGAACTCGCGCCGCTGGTGGGACTTGCTGATCGTATCGTCGACGTGGTCGATACCGGCAACACCCTGCGCGCCAACGGCCTCGTGGAGCTGGAACACATCGCCAATATCAGCTCACGCCTCGTGGTCAACAAAGCGGCGATGAAGATGCAGCATGCACGCATCAAGGAGTTCATTGGTCAGATGGAGAAGGCTGTCTCCGGTGTATAGTCGTGGGATTTATTGAACCCGCCACTATATCGTGCGCAACAGTTCGCCCCCCTCTCCCTTAGGGAGAGGGTTGGGGTGAGGGGATCGATTAACACCCCTCATCCTGTCCTTCTCCCTGAGGGAGAAGGGACCCAGTAAAATGTTCCGCAGCGTACTAAGCGTACTATTTGCTGTCCTGGGCAGTAATTTGTGGATATAGAATTATTTCATATGACCAATATCAAACGTCTCTCCACCAAACAAGCGGACTTCTGGCCGCAGCTCGAGGCGCTGCTCGCCTGGGAGGGCGTGTCCAACGCGGCGGTGAATCAGACTGTGCATGACATCCTGGCCGATGTGCGCCGGCGCGGTGATGCGGGTGTGGTGGAATACAGCAATCGTTTCGATCGGCTGCACGTCGCCGCCATGTCCGAGCTGGAGATTCCTTTGTCGCGCGCGCAGGCGGCGCTGGCTGCCCTGCCCGTAGCGCAGCGCGCTGCATTGGAGCAGGCCGCGGCGCGCATCCGCGCCTATGCGCAGCGTCAAAAGCTGGAGAGCTGGAGTTACACCGAGGCCGATGGCACGGTGCTTGGTCAGCAGATCACGCCGCTCGATCGCGTCGGCTTGTATGTGCCCGGCGGCAAGGCGGCGTATCCGTCCTCGGTGCTGATGAACGCCATCCCCGCCAAGGTTGCCGGCGTGCCGGAACTGATCATGGTCGTGCCGACGCCCGATGGAGAAGTCAATGAACTGGTGCTGGCCGCCGCCGCCGTGGCCGGTGTCGATCGTGTCTTCAGCATCGGCGGTGCGCAGGCGGTGGCGGCGCTCGCTTATGGCACAGAAACCGTGCCGCGCGTCGACAAGATCGTCGGACCCGGCAATATCTATGTCGCTACCGCCAAACGCATGGTGTTCGGCGCGGTGGGTATCGACATGATCGCCGGTCCGTCGGAAATACTGGTGGTCTGCGACGGCCGCACCGATCCCGACTGGATCGCCATGGATCTGTTCTCGCAGGCCGAGCACGACGAGGATGCGCAGGCCATCCTGGTCAGCCCGGACAGCGCGTTTCTGCAGCGTGTGCAGGATGCCATCGCGCGCCTGCTGCCCGGTATGGAACGGGCCGAGATCATCGGCAAATCCCTGGCCGCGCGTGCCGCACTGATAACCGTGCGCGATCTCGACGAGGCCATTGCAGTCGCCAACTTCATCGCGCCCGAACACCTGGAATTATCGCTCGACGATGCACCGGCCGTGGCCGCGCGCATCCGTCACGCCGGTGCGATCTTCATGGGTCGCTACACCGCCGAGGCGCTCGGCGATTACTGTGCCGGACCCAATCACGTGCTGCCGACCTCGCGCACCGCACGCTTCTCCTCGCCGCTGGGCGTGTACGATTTTCAAAAACGCAGCAGCCTGATCGGCTGTTCCGCCGCCGGCGCATCAGAACTCGGCAAGACCGCGTCGACATTGGCGCGCGGTGAAGGCCTGACGGCACATGCGCGTTCGGCGGAATACCGGATCAAGAAATGAATGGTGTTGCTGGGGATGCCAATGAACCTCCAGAGAAGCGGCTACTCCAGGCTTAAGTCCCCTCTCCCTACGGGAGAGGGACAGGGTGAGGGGGATCAAAATTTGCTGCTGCACTTTCCCCTCACCCCAGCCCTCTCCCAAAGGGAGAGGGGGTAGTGTGGTGGTTCTTTATGGACTGCTGCTGTCCTTGGACTAGACGGTTCAAACATTAATTTATGAAATACTCACAACAAGACAAAGTAGCAAGCTGGGTGCGCCCCGATATCCGCGCGCTGTCGGCGTATCACGTTCCCGATCCGGGCACTCTCATCAAGCTCGATGCCATGGAGAATCCCTACGGCTGGCCACCGCACATGGTTCAGTCCTGGCTGGAAACGCTGCGCACGCTGCCGCTCAACCGCTATCCCGATCCCAGCGGTCGCGTCGTGCAAGAGGCGTTGCGCGGTGCGATGGCGATCCCGGCCGAGTACGACATTCTGCTCGGCAACGGCTCGGATGAATTGATACAGATGATCCTGATGGCGGTGGCGCAGCCGGGTCGGGTGGTGCTGGCGCCGGAACCGGCGTTCGTCATGTATCGCATGATCGCCGGTTTCGTCGGCATGGATTACGTCGGCGTGCCGCTCAACAGCGCCGACTTCAGTCTCGATATGCCGGCGCTGCGCGCAGCGATTGCAAAGCATCAGCCCGCCGTGCTGTTTTTGGCCTATCCGAATAATCCGACCGGCAACCTGTTCGATGCCGGGCAGATCCGCGAACTGATCCGTATCAGTCCGGGCCTGGTGGTGGTGGATGAGGCTTACCTGCCCTTTGCCGAGGCCAGCCTGCTCGACGCGCTGGCGGAGTTCGACAATCTGCTGATCCTGCGCACGGTATCCAAACTCGGGCTGGCGGGATTGCGACTGGGTCTGCTGATCGGTGCGCGCGCCTGGCTGAACGAGTTCGACAAGGTGCGTCTGCCGTACAACATCAACGTGCTGACCCAGGCCAGCGCAGCGTTCGCACTGCGTCACAAGACCGTGCTCGACGAGCAGGCGGCGCGCATCCGCGCCGAGCGCGAGCGCGTTTACGGCGAACTGCGCGCCATGCCCGGACTGACGGTCTGGCCGAGCCGCGCCAACTTTATTCTGCTGCGCGCACCAACCGGTCGCGCGAATGCCATCTTCACTGCATTGAAACAGTCCGGCGTGCTCATCAAGAATCTGCACAGCAGCGGTGGCGTGCTCAGCGATTGCCTGCGCGTGACCGTGGGCACGCCGGAAGAGAATGATGCGCTGCTGGCAGGACTGCGCGCGGCGCTGTAAATGTAGGTTGGGGTGAGGCGTTGTTTACCGAACCCCAACCTCTTTATTATTGCTGTGCCGGCCTCGTCCCAACTTGTGCATCAAAGCTGAACTCGCCGCCGGCGCGCAGTCCTTGCAGATGAATGCGCGAACCGGGCGCATGCGCGGCGATCAGTCTCAACGCGCTGCCGGCATCGGTGACCGGTGACTCATCGATGCGTGTGATCACATCGCCGGGTGATAGACCGGCCTGATGCGCCGGGCTGTCGCGTAACACACCGGCCACCAGTACGCCGTGGCCGTCGTGCATGCCGAGGTGCTGCACCAGGTCCGGGGGGATATCCTGTGTCTCGATACCGAGCCAGCCGCGCACCACGCTGCCGTGCTCGATGATCTGCTGCATCACGCCTTGCGCCAGACTCACCGGGATGGCGAAGCCGATGCCCTGTGAGCCGCCCGAGCGGCTGAAGATGGCGGTATTGATGCCGACCAGCGCGCCGTCCGAGCTGATCAGCGCGCCGCCGGAATTGCCGGGATTGATGGCGGCATCGGTCTGAATGAAATCCTCGAAGGTGTTGATGCCGAGACGGTTGCGGCCGGTGGCGCTGACGATGCCGTGGGTCACGGTCTGGCCGACGCCGAAGGGATCGCCGATCGCCAGCACTACGTCGCCGACGCGCAGATGTTCTGAATCGCCGAGGGTGATGGTCGGCAGCGCGTCGAGTGCGATGCGCAGCACCGCCAGATCCGATTCCGGATCGCTGCCGACCAGCTTGGCCTGGACGCTGCGACCGTCGGCGAGCATCACCTGGATCTCGTCGGCACCTTCGATGACGTGATTGTTGGTGAGCACATAACCCTGGGTGCTGACGATCACACCCGAGCCCAGGCTGGTCTGGACCTGCTGCTGTGGCCGGCCGGTCGCACCGCCGAAGAAGCGCCGCAGTCGAGGATCGTCGAAGTACGGATCGGCACGTTGCGCAACGCGCTTGGCGGTGTAGACGTTGACCACGGCCGGCGCGGCGTGTGCCACGGCATCGGCATATGAGCGCACGCCCTCCGCTGCCTGGCCTGGATGGGCGGGTGCGGCGGTCTGGATTTCTACCACGCGCGGGTTCTGCCGCAACCATTCGGGATGCAGAACAACGGCAATGAAGGCCAGCGCCAGCCCGACAATCATGGATTTCAGGATAAAGCTCAGCAGGGTTCCGGGTTTCATGCGCCTAAGCTAGCATGCCGGCGCGGATGCGGGAAATCGCCGTAACAGGTCGGCAGGAGAGGGCGGTCGAGAGAGGTGCTGGTCAGAATGGCTGTTGCCATCGTCCCAACCCTGCATCTCACCTTGACCAAAGTCAGGGCATGTATGAAAATGCGCGTCTATTTTTACGCCCTGGCAGTAACATGCAGAAGTTGACAGACGATGTGCCGGTTTCCAGCCAGCTCCAGTCCCTATGTGGTTTTCCTATGTTGATCTTGCGGGAGATAAGTGAATGAGCGCTGAGGGTGTAGACCTGAAACGCCGCCGCTTCCTGACGGCCGCCACCAGCGTTGTGGGTGGAGTGGGTGTCATTGCAGTGGCAGTCCCCTTTTTATCGTCCATGCAGCCCAGCGCACGCGCGCAGGCCGCCGGTGCCCCGGTCGAGGCCGACATCAGCAAGCTGGAACCCGGTCAGATGATGACCGTGGAATGGCGCGGCAAACCGGTGTGGATCGTCAATCGCACCAAGTCCGTGCTGGATACACTGCCCTCGCTGGACGGCAAGCTGCGCGATCCGCAGTCGAACGAGTCCGATCAGCCGAAGAGTTCCAAGAACGAATTTCGTTCGATCAAGCCCGAGTATCTGGTGCTGGTTGGCATCTGCACACACCTCGGCTGCTCGCCAACCTTCCGTCCTGACATGGCGCCCGCCGATCTGGGTCCGGAATGGAAGGGCGGTTTCTTCTGTCCCTGTCACGGCTCAAAGTTTGACTTGGCCGGTCGTGTCTACCAGGGTGTGCCTGCGCCGCTCAACCTGGTGGTACCGCCGTACCGCTATCTCAGTGATACCCGTGTCCTCATCGGCGCAGAAGAAGGAGCCGCGTGATGGCTGGCAATACTGCAGAAAAGTGGAACAAGGGTCTGTTGGGCTGGATCGACCAGCGTTTTCCGCTGAGTTCGCTCTGGAACGATCATCTGGCCAAGTACTACGCGCCGAAGAACTTCAATTTCTGGTATTTCTTCGGTTCGCTGGCGCTGCTGGTACTGGTCAATCAGATCATCACCGGCATCTTCCTCACCATGAACTACAAGCCCGACGCGAAGCTGGCCTTCGCCTCGGTCGAGTACATCATGCGCGACGTGAACTGGGGCTGGCTGATCCGCTACCTGCACTCGACCGGCGCCTCGGCGTTCTTCGTCGTGGTGTATCTGCACATGTTCCGCGGCCTGATGTACGGTTCGTTCAAGAAGCCGCGCGAACTGATCTGGATCTTCGGCATGATCATTTACGTGGCGCTGATGGCCGAGGCCTTCATGGGCTATTTGCTGCCCTGGGGCCAGATGTCCTACTGGGGCGCGCAGGTGATCATCTCGCTGTTCGGCGCCATTCCCTATGTCGGTGAATCGCTGGCGCAGTGGATCCGCGGCGACTTCGTCATCGCCGACGCCACGCTGAACCGCTTCTTCGCCTTCCACGTCATCGCGGTGCCCATCGTGCTGCTCGGCCTGGTGGTGGCGCACATCATGGCGCTGCACGAGGTCGGTTCCAACAACCCCGACGGTGTTGAGATCAAGAAGGTCAAAGGTCCGGATGGTATTCCGCTGGACGGCATCCCATTCCATCCGTATTACACGGTGAAGGACATCGTCGGCGTGGTGGTGTTCCTGATGTTCTTCTCGATCATCGTGTTCTTCCTGCCGGAGTTGGGCGGTTACTTCCTGGAGGCCAACAACTTCATTCCGGCTGACCCGTTCAAGACCCCGGTACATATCGCACCGCTTTGGTACTTCACGCCGTTCTACGCCATCCTGCGCGCCGTTCCCGACAAGCTTACGGGCGTGCTGCTGATGGGCGCGGCGATCATGATCCTGTTCTTCCTGCCCTGGCTGGACCGCAGTCCGGTGAAGTCGATCCGCTACCGCGGCGGCATCTACAAGACCGCGCTGGGGCTGTTCGTGATCAGCTTCTTCGCCTTGTGCTGGTTGGGTATGCAGGCGCCCACACCGCTGCTGACCACGCTAGCGCGCGTGTTCAGCGCGATTTATTTCGGCTTCTTCCTGCTGATGCCGATCTACACCAAACTCGACAAGACCAAGCCGGTTCGGAACGGGTGACCTCATGAGAAAGATCCTCCTCGCACTGCTGCTTTGCGCGGCGCCGGTGTTGGCGCAGGCCGAAGAAGGCCCGCCGCTCGACACGGTCAAAATCGATCTGCATGACAAGGCCTCGCTGCAGCGCGGCGCCAAGTTCTTCATCAACTACTGCATGGGCTGCCATGCGGCGTCCTACCAGCGCTACAACGGCGTCGCGCAGTATCTCGGTCTGAGCGATCAGCAGATGATGCAGAACCTGGTGTTCGCCGGCGACAAGATCGGCGATTACATGACTATCTCTACGCCGCCTAAAGATGCCAAGATTTGGTTCGGTGCCCCACCGCCCGACCTGTCGGTCATTGCGCGGGCCCGCGGCAACGATTGGCTCTACACCTACCTGCGCAGCTTTTACCTCGACGACAAGCGCCCGTTCGGCGTCAACAATGTAGTGTTCAAGGACGTCGGCATGCCGCATGTGCTGTGGGAACTGCAGGGGTGGCAGAAGCCCGTCTACAAAACCGTGACAGGTGAGGATGGCAAGCCGGAAGAAGTGCTGGAAAAGCTCGAGATCGTCACCCCCGGTTCCATGAACCCTGATGACTACGATGCTGCGGTGACCGACTTGGTCAACTTCCTGGCCTATATGGGTGAGCCGGCCAAGCTGGAACGGCAGAGCCTGGGCGTCAAGGTGCTGTTGTTCCTGGCCGTGTTCTTCGTCGTCGCCTATCTGCTCAAGAAGGATTACTGGAAAGACATCCATTGAGCACCGTCCCGGTGCCATCCGGGAGGTAATTTCCCGCGGCCGGCCGCACAGGCCGGTCGCGATGTTGTACACTACCGGTCAGGATAGTCTGGAGTGTATTCCATGGCGTTGATCGCCAACCGCAGATCGGTCATGACGCTGTTCTCTTCCGCGTCCTGCCCCCACAGTCATCGCACCCGTATCGTCATGGCTGAGAAGGGCATCACTGTCGACATCGTTGATATCGATGGCGCGGGCAAACCGGAAGACCTGGTCGAATTGAACCCCTATAACTCGACGCCGACCCTGGTCGACCGCGACTTGGCTTTGTACGACTCGCGCGTCATCATGGATTACATCGACGAGCGCTTTCCCCACCCGCCGCTGATGCCCGTCGATCCGGTGTCGCGCGCCAAGTCCCGGCTGGTCTTGTTTCATGTCGATAATGACTGGTACCGCCTGATCCCGGAACTGGAATCGCGCAGCGACAAGATTGCCAGCAAGGCCCGCAAGATTTTGCGCGACAGTATCGCTTCCAGCGCCGAGGTGTTCGCCGCCAAGCCGTTCTTCCTCAGCGACGAGTTCAGCATGGTGGACTGCTGCATCGCGCCGATACTGTGGCGCCTGCCGCATTACGGTGTGGAACTGCCGGCGCAAGCCAAAGCCGTACAGAAATATGCCGACCGCATTTTCAAACGCGAATCGTTTCAGGCCAGCCTGACTGAGAAAGAACGTGAGATGCGAGAGTGAAGACAGGGCAAAGATAAAAGGGTAAAGGGGAAAGGCAGGATCATCGCTGGATCCCTGGTTAGCCGCGAATACCTTTTACTTTTATCTTTAACCCTTTTATCTTTCCCCTGACCTTATGACTTCCAGCCGCCCCTATCTGATCCGGGCCATCTACGACTGGATCCTCGACAATAACCAGACGCCGTATCTGCTCGTCAAGGCCGATGCGCCGGGGCTGGTCGCGCCCCAGCAGTACGCGCAGAACGGCAAGCTCATCCTCAATATCAGTCCGAATGCGATTCAGGCCTTGAACCTCGGCAACGAGGCCATCGAATTCAGCGCCCGCTTCAGCGGTGTGGCCATGACGGTCTATGTGCCGGTCGAGGCGGTGATGGCGGTTTACGCCAGAGAAAACGGCAAGGGCATGGTCTTCAACGAGGACGATGGCAGCGACAAACCGCCCGAGGCGCCGGAGCCCACCAAGGTGCGTAAGCCGGCGTTGAAAGTGGTCAAGTAGGGAAGATTGAAATTTGAACATCTGACGATGCATGTTCAGCATGCCTTACAGTTCAAAGTCCCTACCTGATGATGTCCGCCCCCACCACCAAGCGCACCATCTCGATTCCGCGCAGACTGATCGTGCCCTTGTTGCGCTGCAGGCCGGCATCGGTGAACTCGAACTGGTAAGTGCGTAGCAGCCGTAGCTGACCCGCCGCATTGCGGCTGGTGCGCAGACGTTGCAGCGCCACCGTCTCGTCCAGAAACTGCACGCCCAGACGTTCACAGGTTTCCTTGCTGATGCCGCAGGCGATCTCCCGCGCCCGCATGCTGTCCAGCCAGAACCAGGCGACCAGGACCAGCAGCAGGAGTGTCAACAGGGCTGTCATTACCCAGCACTCAGCCCCACCCCTGCAAAAGCCGCAATCGTCAATCGGTATACTCGAAGATCTTCACCACCCGTTCCACGCCGCCCACCTGACGCACAGTCTCCGTCACCGCATCCGCTTCGGCGTGTTTGAGCAGACCCATCAGATACACGACCTTGGCTTCGGTGACGACCTTCACCCGGGTCGGGTCGAAGTGGTCGATGCCGTTGACGCTGAGCAGGCTGGTTTTGACCTTGGTGGTAATCACAGTGTCGGCGCTGCGTTGCAGCATGGTGCTGGGCTCGCCGATCTTAAGTTCATTGTGGACGCTGCGTACCTTCTCCACGTCCGCGACGTGTTTGCCGGCGCGCTCGCGCAGTTCCTGGCTGACGGTTTCGCCGGACAGCAGCACAATGTTGTTATAGCTGGTCACGTTGAAATGACTCTGCGCATCCAGGACACGATCGTCACGCAGTGCGCGGACGGACTTGATCTCGATGGACTCGTCTTCCAGCACGGTGCCCGCGGTGCGCTGGTCATGAGCGACCGAGGCGCCGGTGGCGGCGCCACCGATGACAAGACCCGCGCAGCCCTGCAGGGTTGCGGCGCTGACGCTGAATACAAGCAATGCGGCAAGCTGTTTGTTCATGGTATTAAAGCTCCTGTCCGAGTAATTGACGGTCGATAAGGTCACACAGGCAATGTATGACCAGCAGATGAACTTCCTGAATGCGTGCCGTGGAGGCGCTCGGCACGATGATGGCGACGGCATCGTCGCCAAGCTGTTGCACCAGCGCGCCGCCGTCGCGGCCGGTGAGGGCGATGATGCGCATGTCGCGCTGTTGCGCGGCGCGCACCGCGGCCAGAATGTTGCCGGACTGACCGCTGGTGCTGATCGCCAGCAACACGTCATCTTCACGGCCCAGCGCGCTGACCTGTCGGGCGAAGATCTCGGTGAAGGCGTAGTCGTTGGCGATCGAGGTGATGGTCGAGCTGTCGGTGGTCAATGCGATGGCCGGCAGACCCGGGCGCTCCATCTCGAAACGGTTGATCATTTCCGAGGCGAAGTGCTGGGCATCGGCCGCCGAACCGCCGTTGCCGCAGCTTAGTATCTTGCGATCCGACAGCAACGCGGCCGTCATCAGTTCGGCGGCGCGGGCGATGGGCTCGACCAGAACCTCCAGCGCTTCGCGCTTGGTCTGGATGCTGTCGGTGAAGATGTGGCGGATGCGATCCTGTCGGTCCATGGGGCGGCGTGTTGTCAGTGTCGGTCGGTCATGTTTAATCAGTCTGGAACGCGTCGCGTATCCACTCGATGTTGCTTGTGTCACCCAACTCCGTCAGCGCCACGACGTCAAATCGGGTCGGCTGTTGTGCACTGCCGGGGTGGCGTTGCAGATAGTATAACGCGGTGGACACCAGTCGTGCCTGTTTGTTCCCGTCGACGCTGGCCGCGGCGCCGCCGTAATCGCGGCGCCGGCGGTAGCGCACCTCGACGAACACCAGGCAGTCTGCCTCGCGCATGATCAAATCGATCTCACCATAACGGCTGCGGAAATTGCGTTCCAGCAGCCGCAGACCGCGGCCTTGCAGGTACTGCAGGGCCTGTTGTTCAGCGTGCCGTCCGTTGGCCGAGCGCTGGTTCATGGGTTCGGTGTGGCGGGCGTCCAGTTCAAGGGTGCGTCGTTGATCGGCAGCGCGGTGTTACCGCTGTAACGCGCCCACATCAGTTGCCGGTGCAGATGTTGTCCCGCATCCAGATAGAGCCGTCCGCTTTCGCCGGGGTAGCCGGTGGTGGGCGAATTGCCGAGGCGGCCGAGATAGGGAACGATGTTGTAGGCGTCGATGCCCAGGGCATAGAGCCGGGCGTTGGCCTCCATCGAAGCGGGCCAGAACCGCGCGCTTTGGGTGCGTTCGCTGCTGGATAGCGAACTCGGGCTGAGCATCCAGGGGATGTCGCAGAAGATCACGCCATCAAGACCCGCGGCAGCGTCGCCGCCGGCGCGGCCGTCGTAGAGATGCGAACTTGCATACACCGAAAGCGCGCCGGCCTGCTGTGCGCGCAGTTGTTCGGTGATCAAGCGCGCCTGCGGCGGGAAGGCCACCATGAACAGCATGTCGGCCGTCTGCGTCTGTGCATCTGGGGCGTGCGCAAGCAGATGCTGAATCAGCGGCACGAAATCACTGTTCGCACCGTAACGCTCCACGCGGGTGACCGTGCCGCCCAGTTCCTGAAAACGATCGGTGAAGGCCTGCAATTGGCGCGCGCCCCAAGCACCGGCCGGTACCATCGCCAGCGCATGCGTGTGGCCGTCCAGCGAGGCACGCTCCGCCGCTTGCCGGGCTTCATCTTCCGGTGCCAGCGCGAACTGATACAGCAGCGCGGGCGCTGCGCCTTCTATCTGATTGAGCGCCAGCACCGGCACGCTCAGCGCGCCGCTGTGCGCCAGATCGGCGACAGCGCCCTTGGTGAGCGGACCTATCACCAGTTTGGCGCCGTCCTTGACGGCCTGATCGTAATAGCGCCGGAGGCCACTGTCGCCGTGCCCGGTGTCATAAAAACGCAGCTGCGGCCGGTTGCCGCCCCAGCGGTGCCGGTAATAGGCGGCGAGCAGGCCGTTGCGCAGGGCCTGCGCGACATCGGCATTGTCGCCGCTGAGTGGCAGCAGTACGGCGAGCTGCGCGGGATAAGCGTCGCCGGCGGGCAGGGCGCTGACACTCTCCGGTTTGCCAAGCAAGCGCGCGACGATGTCGCCGCCGGCGGGATGTTGCGGATAGCGCTGTGTCCAGCCATCGATCTGCTTTTGCAGCGCGGCGGCATCCTGTCCCGCGGTTTTCGCGATGACGGCGAGTTCCATCCAGCCGCTCAGCACATCCGGCGGCGGGGCCAGCCGCAATTGTTCCAGGGCGGTGACCGAGAGCGTGGCCAGCGCGGCCCAGATGGCGCGGTGATTGTCGTGCTGGGCATTCGCGTCGGAGAGCAGATTTTCCAGCCGGATGCGCTCGCGGACGCTTTCCAGGGCATTACCGGACATGTCGTAGGCCTGCGCCCGAGTACTGCTGATCTGAATCTGTAATTCAGTCGGAACATCGGTCGGCACAACGGGCAGCAGATTGATCGCCGTATAGGGCTGGTGCTCGGTAAGAGCGGTGCGTGCGTCGAGCAGGCGCTTGCGCTGATCGCCGTCCGCCTTCAGTGCTTGGGCCGCTGTTGTCGATGGCAGGGACGTGGCAGTGGCAACCGGTACCTGAGTGTTGGCGCAGCTCAGTTGCAGCAGCAACACAGCGAATGCCAACCAATAGCGGTGGGCGCTCTGTGGTCGGTTAGCTTGCATGCGATGCAACGTTCGGGGCACGATGTGCAGTCTATGCGGACGCGGTTTGATCCCGCGGCCCAGTATCTGGTGTGGAGGTGAGAGTGTCAATTATTCCGGGCGCGTTGTACGTGGTGGCCACGCCGATCGGCAATCTCGGTGATTTCAGCGCGCGTGCCATCGAGGTGCTGGGTCAGGTGGCGCGCATCGCCGCCGAAGACACCCGCCACAGCGCACCGCTGTTGCACCGGCACGGCATCGCCACGCCGCTGCTGTCCCTGCACGAACACAACGAGCGGGAGCGCGTCGCGCAGCTCATCGCGGAATTGCAGGGCGGCGCCGCTATCGGCCTGATCTCCGACGCCGGCACGCCCCTGATCAGCGACCCCGGCTTTCACCTGGTACGCGCGGCGCGCGCGCAGGGCATTCGCGTTATCCCCGTGCCCGGCGCCTGCGCACTGATCACCGCACTGTCCGCCGCCGGCCTGCCCACCGACTGTTTCGTGTTCGAAGGCTTCCTGCCCGCCAAGAGCGCCGCGCGCCGCGCGCGGCTCGAAGCACTGCGCAATGAAACGCGCACCCTGGCATTCTATGAATCCAGTCACCGCATCGTTGAAACGTTGAGCGATATGGTGAGCGTGATTGGCGCGCAGCGACTGGCGGTAGTGGCGCGCGAGTTGACCAAAACCTTCGAAACCATCCGCGACGGCCGACTGGACGAACTGCTGGCGTTTGTCAGCAGCGATGCCAATCAGCAGAAGGGCGAGTTCGTGCTGCTGGTGCAGGGTGCGGAAGACGTCCCGGAGGATGCGGCCGAGGCCGGACGCGTACTCGGCATTCTGCTCGACGCACTGCCGGTCAAGCAGGCCGCAGCACTGGCCGAGCGCATCACCGGTGTGAAGAAGAACGAGCTGTACAAGCTGGCGTTGACGCTGAAAGATTCAATGTAGGGCGGAATAGCGCAGCGTATTCCGCCAGGGGTTGTTCAATTTGGAAACAAGGAGTATCGCAATGCGTAGAATGAGAATGACGAAAATCTCGGTGGTTTTTATCCTCGCGGCTGGAATGCAATTAAATCCCGGTGCCGCATTTGCAAAAGAGCCCTTGCGTATTCTGACGTGCCCCAACAACGGAAAATGCGAAGTCAACTGCGCACCGCTCGCGGGTCCAATTACGCAAGTGTCTCTCGTATACATCCTGGAGATGACAGGCGGCCACTCATTGATCGAGGTCCATTATGGCGGGTCCGGTCAAAACAGCATGCTGGTACCTTCTGACAAGGGTTGTCTGTTTATGGGATTGCAGGACGCAAGCGTCAGTCAGCTCGTGAATCATTGACTCGTGCATTCGTAGTCATGCGTTCGGTTTCTTGTTGGTTCAGCGCCCAGGCAACATGCTCCCGCACCAATCCGGAAAAATGGTCTATTCGTGACCGCAGCGCCGCGATGATCGTCTTGTCGTGCGGCGCATTGCCCAGCGCCACGGCGATGTTGCGCAGCCAGCATTCATGACCGATGCGGCGGATCGCCGAGCCTTCGGTGCGCTGTAAAAATTCCGCTTCATTCCAGGCGAACAGCTCGATCAGCGTGGCGCTGTCCAGGCCGTGGCGCGGTGCGAAGTCGGTTTCCGCGCTCGGCTGTGCGAAGCGGTTCCAGGGGCACTCCTGTTGGCAGTCGTGGCAGCCGTAGTTGCGGTTGCGGTTCAATGATCGTATTT
>JBGPWJ010000201.1:0-4976 GCA_041492115.1 Gammaproteobacteria bacterium | reverse complement strand
GCCGGTCAATCGGACGCCGCGCCGCAACCCGCCATCAATCTGATCACGCCACGCTCACGTTGCCCGCACTGTGGCCATGCCATCACCGCGCTGGAGAATATTCCGGTCCTCAGTTATCTGGCACTGAAAGGCGCCTGCTCGGCCTGTGGAAAAGCCATCGGTCTGCGCTACCCGCTGGTCGAAGCGCTGACCGGTGTGCTCACCGCACTAGTGGCTTGGCACTTCAGCTGGGGCTGGCAGGCTGCGGCAGCCGGCGTGCTCACTTGGGCGCTGATCGCCCTGAGCATGATTGATCTGGATCACCAGCTGCTGCCTGATTCGATCACCCAGCCCTTCCTCTGGCTCGGCTTGGCCTTGAGTCTGTACGGCACCACCGGCCTGTTCACCGACACTCACTCCAGCATCATCGGCGCGCTGACCGGCTATCTGTCGCTGTGGCTGGTATATCAAATCTTCAAGCGCCTCACCGGCAAAGAGGGCATGGGCTATGGCGACTTCAAATTGCTTGCCCTGTTCGGCGCATGGCTGGGGTGGCAGATGTTGCCGGCGATCATCCTGTTGTCCTCACTGGTCGGCGCGGCAGTTGGCATCAGTTTGATCCTGGTGCGTGGCCGCGACCGTAATCTGCCCATCCCGTTCGGGCCCTACCTCGCCGCCGCCGGCTGGATCGCCCTGCTCTGGGGCGGTCAGATCACTCAGGCCTACCTGCAATGGGCGAAATTAACACCATGACTTTGGTTGGGTGCGTCATCAGGAGCATCAGACAGAGGCTCTCATGCTCATCATCGGCCTGACCGGCGGGCTCGCCAGCGGCAAATCCACGGTCGCCGCGCGTTTCGCCGCCCGCGGCGTCCCGGTCATCGACACCGATGTCATCGCCCGCGAACTGGTCGAACCCGGCCAGCCCGCCCTCGAGAAAATCCGCGCCGCCTTCGGTCCCGATGTCCTGACAACCGAGGGCCAGCTCGACCGTGCTTGGCTGAAACAGCAGGTGTTCACCGACCCGGCCCAGCGCCTGCGCCTCGAAGCCATCCTCCACCCCCTGATCCATCAAGACGTTGTCAGTCGCCTGCCGGCGCTGCGCGGCCCTTACTGCCTGATCATCGTGCCGCTGCTGGTGGAGAGCGCGCAGACCTATCCGCTTGACCGAGTGCTGCTGGTCGACGTCCCGGAAGCGCTACAACGACACCGCGCCGCGGCCCGCGATGGTCTGAACCAGGAGCTGATAACCACGATTCTCGCCAGCCAGACCAGCCGGGCACAGCGCCTAGCGATCGCCGACGATGTCATCGTCAACGACACCGACCTCGCGCACCTCGATACCGAGGTCGCGCGGCTGCATGCCATTTATGAGGGGCTGGCGCGGCCGCCGGGCTGATCGCACAAGGTCCGTTGCACCGGCCCGCCTATGTGGAGGACAATACTGTCATGCGTGCGCCTATCCAGACCCCTCGACCCGTGACCTCCGTGCAACCGGCCGGCAAGAAGATCTGCTACGAACAACCGCTCAACGAGCGCATCCGCACCTTCCTGCGCCTGGAATTTCTGTTCCGGCAAACCGATCACACCTTGCATGGCACTTCGGTGTGGGACAGCCGCGCCACGCTCGCCAGTCTGCTGGAGATTCTCAACATCTTCAGTCGCAGTGATCTCAAGACCGAGGTGATGAAAGAACTGGAGCGTCACACCGCGAACCTGGCGCGTCTCGAACAGAACCCCGATGTCGATCGCACTCGTCTCGAAGAAATTCTCGATGAACTCGACGTGCTCATCGATCACCTGCACACCGCCAACGGTCAGATCGGTCAGGCGCTCAAGCAGAATGAATTTCTCACCAGCATCGTGCAACGCAGTGTCATCCCCGGCGGCACCTGCGATTTCGATTTGCCCGCTTATCACTATTGGCTGGCGCTGCCCGCAGAAGATCGCGCACTGCAACTGCGCAAATGGCTGAGCGCCTTCGACGCGATCCGTCAGTCCATTGAACTCATCATCCGCCTGACGCGGCAGAGTTCAGCGACCAGTCGCGAGGTGGCCAGCGGCGGTTTCTTTCAACGCGCGCTGGATGTGAGCCTGCCCTGCCAGATGGTGCGTGTCGCGCTGCCGGCGGGCTCGCCGTATTACGCCGAGATCAGCGGCGGCCGGCATCGCTTCACAGTGCGCTTCCTGGAACAGAAGGATCCCTCTTCGCGCCCCGTGCAAACCGAGCGCGATGTCGAGTTCGACCTGGCCTGCTGCATTATCTGATGTACCGCTGCAAGTGCGCGTGTTGCAGCGCGCCTGAAAATATCACCATTCCCGATGATCAAACCCCCGCACACCGTCACCTGCCCCACCTGCGGCAAGCCCGTCCCCTGGACACCTGAACAACGCTGGCGACCGTTCTGCTGCGAACGCTGTCGACTCATTGACATGGGTGAATGGCTGTCTGAATCACACCGTATTCCAGCAGAAAATGCGCCATCATTGGACGATTCCGAAGAGTAGTGTGGCGGCAATTGCCAACAGACGTGGTGTAGGGTGCGCTATTCCGCAAGTTCCAACCAGCGGCTAGTGTAAATGCGCCGTAATTCTTGGCACTCATTCAAGTACCGAAAAATGGATGCGCACAAGACTGTGAGTATCCCGGCGGTTGTTTCTCCCTCTCCCTCCGGGAGAGGGTTGGGGAGAGGGGGTCATATAACCCCTCATCCTGTCCTTCTCCCTGAGGGAGAAGGAACGTTCTTACAAACCTGCCTGCAGCCATGCGGCTTTAGTTCCAAACAGAATGCAGCTCTACGCTAGTCCGTCAACTTCGGCGCCCGATCGATTCTGGACAACACGGCAATCAGCAGGATGGTCGAGACCAGCATGAAATGCGGTCCGAACAACCAGAACACCAGCGGCACCAGAAAATAATAGGCTCGCATGCCGATGCTGTAATACTTGCCCGCCTGGTTGAGGTGCGCCGCCACATGACGCGGCGATAGGGACTTGTGATTGAGCATGATCGGCACGTTGATCATATAGCCGACATGGTTATACACACGCACTGACATGGAGAAACTGAAAAATGCCACGAACAGATCGACGAGCAGGATGAGCAACTTGCCGAGCCAGAGATCGGTTCGGGTCGTGCCAACGATGTTCAGTGCATGCCAAGTGCCACTCAGTTTTTCGCCCTGCCCGCTCAGCGATAACACGCCGATGACCAGCAACACGGCGGTGGAGGCCAGGAAGGTCGCCGCCATCGTGGAATTTCTCAGCGTCTGCACCGCAATCACATCCGGCTTGCCTTCCTCCATTATGGTTTCAACCCAGGCGGTGCGCGCGAGCTTGTTCACCGCCTGCACTGTGTACTGCGGATTCTTGCGCGTTCTGTGCCGTAGATACAGATGATAGATGACGAGCAGAAGTGCACAAATCGCAAATGTGTAGAGATCAATATTGTACATGGCGTACCAGGATGAGCGGCAATGGTCCGAGCAGATTCAGTTCAGCGGCTGCAAACGCGGGCTTGGACAAGATGTGCAACACCGTCTGATTATATGCAAAATTCCCCGCCATTCACAGACAGATGGTCCACGCCTCTGCGTCGCGCTCGTCCTTTACGTTTCCTTCACATTGCATTGGCGCATAATTCACGCGAATCAGCATTCGCAGGGGTCACTATGAAACGCAAGTCAGTCGCGCATGCCTGTCTACTCTGTGCATGCCTGTTATTCCTATCCGGCGAGGCGCCCGCGGTGACACCGCAGGAAGCTCCCCTGATCGTAAAAGCCGCCGCGCGCGGCAGCCAAAGCGCACAAGTTATGCTGGCGGTCATGTACCGCGACGGCGATGCCGGTTTTCCTCGCGACGATAAACTGGCTGCCCACTGGTTCGAGCTGGCCGCATTGCAGGGCAACGCCTACGCCCAGCAGGTCATGGGCGAGGCCTACAGCACCGGGCGCGGTGTTCCCCTGAATCTCAAGATCGCCGCCGACTGGTTTGAGAAAGCGGCCAAGCGCGGCAACATTCAAGCACAGGTCGCTCTTGGCAAGATGTACCTCGACGGCAAAGCTGTTGCGGCCGATGCACAGCAAGCCGCCTATTGGCTCGGCCGCGCTGCCGATCATGGCAACGGTGAAGCGGAATATCTGCTCGGCAGGATGTACCGCAGTGGCAAGCGCATCGCCGCCAATCCCGCCATGGCCAATGACCTGCTCGCGCGCTCCGCGGCACAGGGATATACCGACGCCATCCACTTCATGCAGACGATAGAAAACTTCGGTTACGAGATCGACGAAGACCTGCACCAGGGCCCGGCGCACCTGGAACAGCTCGCCACCGATGGCGATGCGGAGGCCGCTTATCAACTGGCCATGCGCTATGAGAATGCCGCCTACGGTGTGCAACAGGACAATAGCAAGGCACTTTACTGGTTCAAGAAGGCCGCGGAAAGCGGGTCCGTGCCGGCCATGACCAGTCTGGCGGACATTTATGCGAAGGGTTTGCTGGGTGTGAAGGCTGATCCGGTTGCGGTGCAGGAATGGATCGCACGGAGCAACCGCCACTAACTGTAGTAGCGCTGGTCTTCAGCGCGGTGTATTGCAGACACTGCTCGCTCTTACTTATTAGGTCCGGTATTCCGCATTAATCCGCACATAATCGTGCGACAGATCGCAGGTCCATACCTGGGTTTGCGCCGCACCGCGACCGAGTTCGATGCGGATCGTGATCTCAGCCCGCTGCATCACCCGCTGGCCGTCGGCCTCCTGGTAGTCCGGCGCACGACCGCCGTCGCGGACGATGCAGACATCGTCCAGATACATGACCACATGATCGATTAAAAGATCGGCGATGCCCGCGCGTCCCACGGCCGCGAGAATCCGTCCCCAATTCGGGTCACTGGCGAAGAAGGCTGTCTTGACCAGCGGCGAGTGTGCTATCGCATAGGCCGCCAGCTTGCACTCCGCTTCATCGCGGCCGCCACGCACATCGATGGTGATGAATTT